>JAHZFN010000178.1:5696-5930 GCA_019421315.1 Peptococcaceae bacterium
GCATTAGCAATTTCTTCATTGATTACTGTACTGTTTCTCAAAAACTCCTTAGCTTTTGTCAAATCACTTGGGAATATATAATGCAGACCAAAAATATTACTTTCGGGCACCATTGTACCTGTTGCGCCTGTTGCAATCATACCCAAATCAATGGCACCATTTTGGATTAATTCGCCTTGATCATCACCATCTCCCAATTGCCCCAGATAGTAAATATCCAGTTGAATTTCACCG
>JAHZFN010000179.1:0-2790 GCA_019421315.1 Peptococcaceae bacterium
ATGGGCGTTGATATCCGCACCAATGTTAAAATCGGCAAAGATATCAGCTTTGGCGAACTCCGCCGTAAATATGATGCTGTTTATGTTGCCATAGGCGCTTGGGTAAGCTCCGGTATGCGCTGTCCCGGTGAAGATATGGCAGGCGTTGTCGGCGGTATCGAATTTTTGGGTGATGTGGCTCAAAATAAATATGTCAACATCGGCAAAAGAGTTGCCGTTGTCGGCGGCGGCAATACAGCCATGGATGCCTGCCGTACCGCAGTTCGTTTGGGTGCAGAGGAAGTTTATCTGCTTTACCGTCGTACCGAAAAAGAAATGCCTGCCGATAAGGTTGAAATTCGCGAAGCCAAAGAAGAAGGCGTTAACTTCAAATTCCTGGTTGCCCCCACCGAAGTTATCGGTGAAAACGGTCGTATGACTGCTCTTAAACTGCAGCAAATGGAATTGGGCGAACCGGACGCCAGCGGCAGACGCCGCCCTGTTCCCATTGAGGGTGCTACGGAAGTTTTGGAGCTTGACACAATTATTTCCGCCATCGGTCAAAAGGTTGTTCCTTTCCCCATCGACGAAGCAGACGGCGTTATGGAAATGACAAAATGGAACACCATTATTGCCGATGAAAAAACCTTCCAAACCTCCATTCCCGGCGTATTTGCCGGCGGTGACAGCATAAACAACGGTCCGGGCATTGCCATTCAAGCCATCGGTCATGCCAAAAAAGCGGCTCGTGTTGTCGACAGCTATTTGATGGGAGAAATGGTTCCTTACGAAAAACCGTACCTTTCTTTGACAGGTGAAAAAGATGAAGAATATTTTGCCTCCGTTGAAAAACAACCCAGACAAAAAATGGTTCATCTGAAGCCCGAAGAAAGAAAAAATAACTTTAAAGAAATTGTTAAAGGCTATGATGTAAATCAGGCAATTGACGAAGCTAACCGTTGTTTGGAATGCGGCTGTGCCGATGTTTACGAATGTAAGCTTTTGGCATATGCCCGGGAATACGGCGTACAGCCTGAAAGAGTTGCCGGCGAAGTGAAAGAAACGCCTATCGACTACACACATCCTTATATTTTGCGTGATTACAACAAATGTATTCTCTGCGGTCTGTGCGTTCGCATTTGTGACGAGGTTCTGGGCAACAGCGCTTTGGGTCTTTTGGATCGTGGTTTTGATTCCACAGTTGAAGCGGACTTCGGTGTTAATTTGGTAGACAGCCGCTGTATCAGCTGCGGTCAGTGTGTTGCCGTTTGTCCCACAGGTGCTTTGACGGAAAAACAGCCTGATATTAAAACAGTTCCCCATGACAGTGTCTGCAACTACTGCGGTGCAGGCTGTCATCTGCAAATTCATCAACATGGTGCAATGCCCGTTAAGGTTACGCCTACCAATAAAAACCAGATTTGCCCAAGCGGCAGATTTGGTTATCAATATACCATGAGTGATTATAATTTGAGTTACCCCATGGTGCGTGAAGGTGAGGAATTAATCCCCGCAACCTTTGAAACCGCTTATACAACAATCGTTAAGAAAATCCAATCCTTGCAGGCTGTTCACGGCAAAGATGCGGTTGGCGTTGTCATTGGCGACAAGCTTTCCACCGAAGAAATTTATCTGGCCCACCATATGGCACAGGACATTATGGATACTGATATGATTTACAGTGCCAATGCCACAAGCGGCGGTTTGGACGATGTTTTGGGCTTTGACGGTTCCACAGTGGATTATGACCAAATGCTCAACACCGACTTGATTTTGCTGGTTGGCAGTGCAACAGATATCAGATACCATTATCCGATGATCGGTGCCAGAATTCTCCGCGCCCAGAAACACGGCGTACAGTTGGCGGTTATCAGCAATGACGATACGCTTTACGAACGCCATGCCGATTACAGGTTGAAATTGGGTCCCGATGTTGCTGTTTTGAAACAAATTGTTGCGGCACTCCATGAAGTGAACCCTGTGGCAGACGAAGCTTTTGCGGCAGATATTAAAGATGTTTACGTTAACGAAGAAGTCAGATACTTTGCAAAATGCCTGCGTGAAGCAAAACACGCCGTTGTTGTCTTTGACAGAGGCCGTGTCAGCAAGGAAGCTGCTCAGCTTTTGTCAATGATTGCCGTAATGAGCGGTCATATCGGTTCTCCCAGAAACGGCATTATGCAGATTCGTCCCAGAGCCAACACTCAATCCCTGGTGGATATCGGTGTTAAAAAGGACATGGATGTTCTTAAAGAAGATATCCGCAGCGGCAAAATCAAAGGCTTGCTGTTCTTCGGTCATGATATGAACGAAGAAGCCATCGGCAATTTGGATTTCCTGATGGTTGCCGATACCATGCTGACTCATATCATGCCGTATGCCGATGTTGTTCTGCCTTTGGGCGGTTTCGGTTCTGTGGAAGGTTCTTTCATCAACTCCGAATGTAAGGTTCGCAAAATCAAATCCACGATTTCTACTGCTATCGGCAAAGAAAATTGGCAGGTTATTGCAGGCTTAATCAAAAAATTCGATAACCCCGAAGAATTTGACACAATTCATGATGTTCGTTTGGCAATCGCCAAAGATCATCCTGCCTACAAACCTGCTTTACTGGATGACGAGGCTGTTTTGGATCATGTTCTCGGCGAATTTAATTATCCCGTTGTTCCAACGCACGCCGATTATGACCATGTGATTATGGTAAACGAAATGGCTCTGGAAACTTGGATGAAAGCCAGAAAGCATTATAAAATCAATAAGGGTGTTAAATAAATTTAAATACCAAAAGACATAAAAAGACAAAGCAGGTGA
>JAHZFN010000179.1:2800-3558 GCA_019421315.1 Peptococcaceae bacterium
GGTGAGGATTGATGATTGCTCAATATTTAAAAGATAAACAAGCTGTGGTGGAAGCTGCTCTGCAAGGAGCGGTTTTGCCCCACAACGAAAAAGCAAAGGTGATTTTTGACGCTATGGAATACAGCCTGATGGCAGGCGGCAAAAGACTGCGCCCTGTGCTGTTTTTGACAACTCTGGAAGCTTTCGGCAAAAATTCCGCCGATTATCTGGATTTTGCCTGTGCTCTGGAAATGATCCATACATATTCCTTGATTCATGATGATTTGCCTGCTATGGATAACGATGACTTACGCCGCGGCAAACCTACTAATCACAAGGTTTTCGGTGAAAATTTTGCAATTTTGGCAGGCGACGGTCTGCTGACCCACAGTTTTGCCAAAATGCTTGAGGTTGCCGATAAAATTCCGCCGACGGAATATCATCTGCTTTTGCAGGCTGTGAAAGAGGTTAGTCTTTCGGCAGGACTTTCCGGCATGGTGACGGGGCAGGTGCTTGATTTAAGCGCTGAGGGCAAAGAGATAAGCTTGGAGGATTTGAAATATATTCATAAATTCAAGACAGGTGCTCTTTTTGCCTCCGCCATTGTTTCTGCCGGTATTTTGGGCGGGGCCGACCAAACGGAATTGATGGCTCTGCAAAAATATGCCGATGATTTCGGCGTGGCTTTCCAGATTATCGATGATATACTGGATGTTGTCGGTGATGAAAAAAAACTGGGTAAACCCATTGGCAGCGATGCCAAAAATCATAACCACACA
>JAHZFN010000179.1:3568-3859 GCA_019421315.1 Peptococcaceae bacterium
TTTCCGCCATTGAAGCGTTGGCGCCTTTGGGCAAAAAAAGCGAAAAGCTGGAAGAAATTGCCCTATATTTGCTGGATCGTGAATATTAAGATATTTAAATATTCCGAAGTGAATTCGAATTACTTAAAAAACGGGTTGGTTTTATACCGACCTGTTTTTTATATTATTTTGTGATTTTTTAAGCATACCAAACAGCAAAAAGCGTCCGAAAAAGACGCTTTTTGCTGTTTGGGGTATTTATCAATAACTATGGAGATACAGACGAAGCATAATATAAAATAATACTAAATA
>JAHZFN010000180.1:0-3925 GCA_019421315.1 Peptococcaceae bacterium
TCCGCACCATACAAAACACCTGCTAAACAATGGTTTGGTGGGTGTTATTTTTTGTCTAAGTACCCGTTTAGGTACACACTTTTTTATTTTATGTAATTCTGCAAGGTTTGATTAATTAGGTTGGTTGCAAGCTGTTTTTCGCCGTCAACCTCATGCCCGTAAATGCCGAATGTGTCCATAGCGGCTGAATGACCTACCACTTGCTTTAACAGGGCAGGCGGTACGGTGCTTTTGTTTAGGCTAATCATAGTATGGCGTAATTCGTGCAGAGAGCAGTCTATATTGTGCTGTCTGCCGTAAGTTTGCCATTTTGCGTAAAGATGGCGGGGCGGCAAAAATCCGCCGTTTTCATCGGGGAAAATCCATTTTGTAACAATACCAATCCTTTTAAGCATTTGTTTTTGTGCTTCTAACTCTTTTGTAGCAAGGTCAGGCAGTATCATCCAGCGCCTTGCATTTTTATTTTTGCCGCCTGTTATTATGTTGCGTTCATTTATGGAGCGGCGGATATATAGCTTCCCGTCCTGTATATCGTTTTTATCCAAGCCGCACAGCTCCCCACGGCGTAATCCTGTAAGGACAAGGAAACGGAAGGCATGAATATAAAAGCATTCAGCTTCTTTGCCGTAAATAGTTACTGTATCCTCTGTGAAAAGGGTGTGCAGTTCGGCGGGCTGTAATATCCTTTTACCCTTTACAGGGGCGGCTTCATGTATTTTTAGCTGTCGGAGCGGTTGCAGTGCTATGCCGTTATCCGCTGCAAAATTATAAAATACAGTTATTGCCCCCCTGATATTCATACAGCTTTTTTTAGATAGTCCTTTTTTATAGGCTTTGTCAATGCAGGACTGCCAATCAGCTTGTGTGATGTTGCATAGCTTTTTGGTTTTTAAGTTTGGTAAAATATGATTGTTGCCTATTGATTGCAGGTTTATATAATTGGCGTAGCCGCTGCCATTGGCAGATTTGCCGTTTTCGTCGGGTTTCAAGTGTTCAAGATACTGTTGCCACATTTTCTCAAGTCGGATATTGCTTGTTATCGTATTAGAGGATAGCCACAAGTCGGCTTTTTTCTCACAGGCTATTTTGCCCTTTTTGCCTGTAACGGTGCTGGTAAATGTTTTTCGCTGTCCGTCTTTTTGAACATTAATTTGCCAACGGCAGCGGCTTTCAATCCAGCGGGCTTCATTTTTTCGTTCTGCCATAATAAAAAGCACTCCTTTCTGATTTCCCTGTAAATGGGTATTGAAAATCAAGAGTGCTTTGTGATATACTTTAATTGGGTATTGTGTATATCAACTATATGCACTCTTTATCTTAAAGTCCTCACTCTGTTGGCGCAGAATGGGGGCTTTTTTTGCTTTAATTATTGTTTTGTATCTGCTTTTTCAAGGCTTCCTGCAAAACCTGAGAGAAGTTTATATTCAACTCTAAAGCCGCTGCATTAAGCCACGCAGGAAGTGTTACTGTGCGATTAACTGATTTATTGACCTGTGCAAGTCTGACGGCGGGCATATACACATCAACCAACGCTACAACTTCGTTTTTCTCTGTTTTTACATCTGCAAGAGCAGACGGGGCAGGGATGTTTTCTCCGTCCTCTTCCAGTCCGAAAATGACACAGCCCAAAAGCTCCCTTGCGGATTTCATAGCGTCCGCTTCATCGGTGCCGCTGGTGGCTGCTCCCAAGTCGGGAAATTCAACTGCAATTTCCTGTTCGGGTTCGTAAGTGAACACGGCAGGATAAATATAGCGATCTTGCTTTTCCATATATATCAACCTCCATTTGTGGGGACTTCGGGGCTAATTGAATTTTAGCCCCGATTGTTTTTCAATGCTTTTTAATGTTTTCGTTGGTATGTCTTTGTCAGGATGTTTAACTGTTACCCTGCCTTTTTTAGTAGGGTGTTTGTATTGGTGATGACTGCCAACTACATTAACTTCATACCAACCATCTGCAATAAGCATTTTTATAACTTCTTTTGATGAATAACTTTTCATTGATTAGTACCTCCTGACAATTATATTATAACAAATATTATAGTATGTGTCAATAGGTATGGCAAATGTTTTTATATTTGTTTTAGTTGCTTAATTCCTGCAGTGCCTTTAAAATAATAGTCATCATCATTTCCACAAAGGCGGCACAGTCGGCTTTTTTGTCTGCTTCTGCCAAGGCGTTGTAATAATCCTGCTGCTGTTCTTTGATTAATTCTTCTATCGGCAGCCATGCAAATAAGCCGTTCCACTGACTTAAAAGTAATGTATGCCACATTCTGCCTATTCTGCCGTTGCCGTCTGCAAAGGGGTGAATAAACTCAAACTCATAATGGAAAATACAGCTTTTGATTAAGATATGCAGGGGTGAGGTTTTGTACCATTCAAACAGGTCTGCTATGAGTTGTGGCACTATATCGGCAGGCGGGGCAATGTGTACAACCTGCTTGCCGTCAAATACACCGACACCACCGGAACGGAAACGCCCGCTTTCCTTTATCAGGTCATTCATCATCAGCTTGTGAGCCTGCAAAAGGTCATTTATATTTAAAGGGTCAAGGGTCAGCATTATTTCGTATGCCTCATAGGCGTTTTGTACTTCTCTGATTTCTTGCGGAGCGCCCAAAACCCGTTTACCGTCCAAAACGGCTGTAACCTGTTCAAGGGATAAGGTGTTGTTTTCAATTGCCAAAGAAGAATGAATAGTTTTTATTCTGTTTTCACGCCGTAGTTTGGGGCTTATGGTGTCCTTGTGCAGTATTGTTACTTGTCCTACCTGTTCGCTGACTGCCGCCAGCAGGTTAATTATATTATCCGTCATTGTAAACGGCGGTTTGTATTCCATATGATCACCTTTTCTTTATAGCCGGTTTAAAAATTATATTGTCAGCTACTCCGTTTCCTAACCAAGTTAATTTAATATCTTTTTGGTATTGCCAGTTGCAACTATTTTGATATGATAATGTTATTGTAAAAACACTACCCGGCGGTGTGTCAGGGTCTATAAATAATGAAATATAGAATTTAGTATATGGTATATAAAACGATTGGCAATTAGTGCCTGTAACGGCTAATACTTTGTTATCTAAAGATACTGATTGTATCTCTATATTTTGAATAGGTAAATTTGACATTATTACAGGTAATAGTATTTGACCGTAAAGAAAATCATATATGCCTTTAGTTGTTATATTACCGCTAATTTGGTTTTTATATCCAAAGAAACCATCTTCTTCTATATCTTTAGTGTCTTTTTCGTCCAGTAACCCTATTTCAGGTTTTAAAGCCAAATCGTTTATTTCATCAGATAACTGCTTGTATTTTTTATTTTGCCAAAATGCGATAACCCCTATAAAGAATGTTGCACAAAACCCCCATAATGAAGAAAGCATTATTAGGTAGTTATTTTCAATTAGATAATTATATTTGAAACACAGGATTGCAAAATAAATTATAAAACCAATGGAAATGGCAGTTATTAATAGTGTGATTATTTTTGTGGTTTTTTTCATAGGTGATTTTATACAAACTTTATTTCCTTTAAAGGGGTAAAGGTCATTTATGTTTTTTCTTTTCTTGTTCTTTTGTAAAGTCAACAAAATAATGCAACAAAGCTTCTAAATAATCCATGGTATAATTCATTTTTTCATAAAGATATTGATAGCTATAGTTTACTTTATTTTTAAACACTGGTGAAAAATTTTTATTTAATAAATATCTAAATTTATCTCCGGTACAATCTATTTTATCAATTTCATAAATATAAGTTGTTAGCTTTTTGATAACCTTATCATTATTTTTAGTATTTTTTTGTAAAGCAATTTTAACGCTGGAATTATTTAAAATTTGCCCCCATAATTTTTTTAGGTCATGGTTAATATCAAATTTTTCTGCTAATTTAATATTTCCCTCAGTACTTTTTTCTTTA
>JAHZFN010000180.1:3935-5681 GCA_019421315.1 Peptococcaceae bacterium
CCTTTTAAGAGAAACTTCTATACAATGCCGATATAAATAAGCTAATGGAAAATAACACCTATCAAAAGATGATGTTATATCTTTTTCTGCTTGTTTTGATAGATGTTCGTATACTACATTGGCTATTTCCTTAAAGCCATATATAGTATCATAAAATGCTTTGTCTATTGAGCTTTGATCATAACCAATATGTGCATAAAAATTATTGTCCTGGGAGTATTCAAAAATTTTTGTCATATGTTTTTTTTACTGTTTTATCATCTTCCGCTGCCATTTATGCAGCGGCTTTTTTATTGTTAAAATTTTCCTCTTAATTCAATTACCTTGCCTATAACATTTACAGGCAAGTCCTGTATTTCTTCATTGCTGAAAAACATAGGCTCAAAGGATGTGTTAAAAGGTATCAGCATAATACCGTCTTTTTGTTTGCGAATTTTTTTTACAGTTGCGGCTTCTCCGTTGACAAGAACAACAACAACATCTCCGGTATCGCATGAATTTTGCTGGCGTACAATAACAACATCTCCATCACAAATTCGGGGGTGCATACTATCGCCTTTTATTTTTAAGCCGAAAAATTCGCCTGTTTGTGCCATTTCTTCCGTAATTTCTTCATAATCAATAATATCCTCTATTGCGTCAATGGGCACCCCTGCAGCGACTTCACCAAGTACAGGGATTTTAACACCTTTGCGCTTAAAGGTTTCTTCCGTAGTTGTTTCGCTTTTATCTTCTATTAAGTCCGATTTATTAATACCAAAATAATCAGCTAACATTTGTATTTTACCCATACGGGGCATTTTTTGCCCGTTATACCAACTGGACACAGTAGAGGATATTAGCCCTAAGTCGTTCATTAAGTCCATTTGGGTTTTATTATTCAACTCCATGTAATACCTGAGTTTTTTAGAAAAAATTTTTTTATATGTATCGTCTGACATTTTAAAGCCCCCTTTGTTGGGTGTTTATGCTTATATAATAACACTTAAAGCGAAAAAAATCAATAGTTTGTTCAAAAAATCTCACTTTAGGTATTGACTTCTCACCTAAAGTGAGATATAATGAATTTGTAATTAAAAAATTGATATTAAAAAACTAACAACGAAAGGGGGGCTGCTAATTGGAACAAATTAAAATAAGCCTTGCCGCTGCAAGGGTAAACGCAGGACTAACGCAGAAAGAAGTTGCACAAAGACTTAATGTAGGGCGGTCTACTGTGGCAAGCTGGGAGCGGGGAGCGACTGAACCCAAGGTAGCACAAGCGAAAAAATTAAGCGAATTATACGGAATGCCGTCAGACTGTATTTTTTTTAAAGAAAATTCTCGCTTTTAGTGAGATTTTGACCAAATACCCAAAACCAAAACAAAGGAGTGCATGAGAATGAAATACGACAGAAAGGTTATATTTGCAGTAGCCAACAGATTGGCGAAAACCATGAGCCGCTCCGAAGCGTTGAAAACTGCTTGGGCGTTGTCCAAAGGACAGCAGGCGGCAGTTGTAGGAGTAACAGCAGGCAAACGCCAACAGGCTTTGGAGCATTTGACACGGTATGCCGCTGCCGATACAGATATTACCGTTAAAGGAAAAGATATGGCGGTATATGCAGGAGCACAGGGCAGCGGCTGTTATATGGTCGGCTATTTAAGCCATCAGGCGGCGGCTATTGTCCGCCTTATACAAAAGGTAGGGCAGGCGGTAAAAATCCGCTTGCAGGCAGTTGTAGGCGGCTTTGGTGAGGGTATACG
>JAHZFN010000019.1 GCA_019421315.1 Peptococcaceae bacterium
TCTGATAAACGCCGCCAGCTGACTGCTCAAAACAGCCGCCTTGTGATAAGCATGACCGATTTCCGCTTCGTCGGCATAGCTCGGGCTCAATTTAATAAGCTCACGCTTCATCGGAAAAGCCAAAGATACTGCATACTTATGCCTTTCCAGAATATCCGTGGGCTTGCCCCACTCCCCTTCAATCATGTCAATTTTTTGAGCCTTATGGGAATACACATGATGCGGCGACAATTCGCAAATTCCAACCATTTCCGCACCCAAATATTTGGCAACCTCTTTAACGATTTTCGTTAATTCGGCAGGGTCGGGATTTTCTTTTTTAAACTGACTGCGGACAGTACCGTCCATGCACTGCGCTAAATACCAGCTCATGCAGTTATCCATATCGTTATAGCCAAAAAAAACTGACATTAGCGGATCGGGGCAGTAATCCTTTGACCATATTTTATAAATTTCTTCTCCGTATTCCTTTTGATAAGCCTTGCAAAATGCTGTATCTTTTTGATCAAATTGCTGTTGTCTGTAATCTGCCACCGGAAAAACCTCCTTTGTTCAATCGGTTTTGGGAAACACCTTTTTTTGTTCCGTTTAAAAAGATGAGATAAAAATTTTTACAACAATTTAATCTTATTTATACAAATTTTTGTATGAATTCCAAATATCAAAATTTTGTTTATAAAAATTGTGTTGCGTGAGAAGCTGTTTATTTTATAATACCTAAACGATCTGCAACCAAAGTTAATCTGAGTCTTAATTACAATTATTTACAGAGCTTTCGGCTTGCCGGAAGATTCACCGTAAATAATGCTTGGATGAAGCAAATAATCAGCGGATTCAACTTGCTCCGAACCTTTCTTTTTGTAAATAATATCCAATATAACATCTGCCATCTGCTGGGCAAGCTCATCACGCATATCATCAAGATAAGTCAGTTGGGGATATATCAAAAAACCGTTTTTAAAAGCACCCAAAGCAGTAACAGCCACTTTATCGGGAATGGAAACATTGTTTTCCAGACAGTACTTGTAAATGCCGACTGCCATATTTGCAGAACCCGCAAGTATTGCCAAAGGCGTTTCCGGATTTGCTTCAACAATTTCCTTGCAGGCACTGTACCCGTATTTAACAGTAAAATCACCGTAATGACATTGCAAAGAATCCATTGACAGTTTTTTATCAAAAACAAATCTGGTGCAGCCTTGGAATCGTTCGTAATTAGTCAAAATATTTGTATCCCCTGTTACAAGATGAAAACAACGCTTGCCGCAATTATACAAATGCTGCATTAAATCATAATACCCTTGCTCCTTATCAGTATGCACCGCAATAAAACCGGGCAAACGACTTGAACGGTCCATCAAAATAACAGGGATTCCGCTGTTATTAATGGACTGCAAATATTTATCGTTGGCATTGGTTGTGGCAACCAGAACAGCGTCAACCTGCATTTCCATCATTGCCTTAAGACAAGCCTTTTCCTGAACAGGGTCATCGTTATGCGAAGCCACAAGCATTACAATTTTATTTTTGTTAAGGATACTGCCCAGCAAATTAACAATATCTGCAAAAAACTGAACCTCCAAGCTTGTCACAATCACACCGACAATGTTCGAGCGTTTGTTTTTAAGAGAACGCGCAAAGGTGTTTGGCGTATAGCCCTTTTCATCTATAATATTGCGGACTCTTTCGCAAACCTCCGGAGAGACAATTTCCGGATGATTGAGAACTCTGGAAACAGTGGAAACAGAAACACCTGCCTCGCCTGCAATTTCTTTAATAGTCAGTTTACCCATATCAATCACCTTTATTTCAATTTGCTTTTGCCGCATTGTTTAGCGGTCTGCAGTTTCTTTGGAATGTTTTTTTATAAACAGCTTCATGATAACGATTTCATTATTTGATAAAAAAATAACAAAAAGACTTTTTTTTACAAGAAAAATAAAATGCTATATTTATAGTATAATACTTATATCCTAAATTTGCAAGAGAAAAATTACTGCAATTATTAATAAAACGGCAAAACTCACCTTCCTGCACATAATTTTGAAAAACATTATATTATGTAAAAAAACGTTTTCATTATAGCAAAATCTGATAAAAGCACATCTGTTTTCATGATTTTTACACATTATTTTCTCACATACCATAAAACCGCGGTCGTTTGTGTATTTTATTTGAAAAACATATTGACATGGAACAACTTTCAATGTACAATCAAGATAGTTATCAAAGAAAACGTTTTTACGGCAAATGTATTCACCCATGCAGTAAACTGCCATTTTTTTACAATCTTATGTAATCGTTTTCAGTGCTTAATTAATATTTTAACCTAAGGTTCCGTTCCCAACACAGCAGATGTTTGGGGTAATATAAAAAGATTATTTAAAATTTTTACAGCTCACTTAATCAATTTTTTCGGTATTTTGCAATTCAAATTAAAAAAAGTTTTTATTGCAAACAAAACATTTAAACAAAATTTTGCTTAATTTACTAAAAAGTTCTTGCTTGAAAATTATATTTTAATTACGGAGGTTGAAACAATGATAAGAAAAGGGATTTATAAATTAAATAAAATCACCATTTCTTGTGCGGCAGTCTGCATTGCGGCAATGATGATTTTTATTTTTTATGATGTATTAATGCGTTATATCGTTCCCGGGTCTTCAACAATTTCTTACACATTATCAGAATATTATTTGATGACAGCGATCATTTTTCTCGGCATAGCATACACAAAACAAGTTGACGGCCATGCAAGGGTGACATTGTTTATCAAATACTTTCCGAATATTTTGAAGAAACTTTGTGATTTTTTAGGAAATATTGCAGCTGCGGCAGTATTTGGCATAATGGGATATCAAGGCTTGCTTTTAACCATCAGAGCCTACACACTGCACGAAATTTACATAGGCATTTACAACTGGCCGATGTGGGCTGCTTACATTTTCATTGCAATAGGCTGCATAATAATGGTTTTGCAGTGCCTGTTGGATATTTGGGACAGCGGCAAAAGATTATTCAACAAAAACCTTTCGGCTGTTGAATATTCCGACGAAAGCACATTATAAATCAGGGAGGGATATTATATGTTAGGAATTTCATTAGCAATTGTTACCCTCATGCTTGTAATGTTAGTCATGGGCTTCCCAATTTCTGTTTCTCTGCTGGTATCTGCAATAGTCGGCATTTCCGTAACCTCAGGCTGGGATGCCGCCTTGGGGGTTATGCAAACCGTTCCCTTCAGAACAGCTGCCAGCTATGTTATGACAACCTGCCCCATGTTTATTTTAATGGCTGAATTTGCCTCCACAGGCATGTCGCAAAATTTATTTGATTTTGCGGCAAACAGAACAAAGCGTTTTCCTGCAAGTCTTGGTGTTGCAACAATTATCGCCAATGCCATCATGGGTGCAATCTGCGGTTCAAGCACTGCGGCTGCAGCCACCATGGGGCGCATTGCCATTCCCGAAATGGTCAGAAAGAAATACCCCGTTCATATGGCCTGCGGCATTGTTGCTGTTTCCGGCACTCTTTCCATTTTGATTCCACCGTCTATTGTTCTGGTTCTTTACGGAATCATGGCAAACGTTTCCGTCGGCAAGCTCTTAATGGCGGGATTAATTCCGGGGATTATCAGTGCAATTATGTACAGCATTATTGTTGTGCTGTGGTTCAAAAAAGAACAACGCAGAGCAAACATACCATCAAACGAAGTTCTGGCACAGCTTGCCACCGAAACCAAAGAGGTTTATGGCAGCTCGTTTAAAGAGTTTATATCAATTTTACCTGTAATCCTGCTTATGATAATGATTTTAGGCGGCATTTACAGCGGCATTGTAACGCCAACCGAGGCGGCGTCGGTCGGTGCTTTGGCAACATTGATCATCGGTATCGCCAAAAGAGACTTAAACCCCAAAGCCACCTACGAAGCCTGCATGAGAGCAGTAAAAACCAATGCCATGATTTTTACCATCATGATTGGTGCAAAGGTTTTTGGTTATTTCCTTACACTTACACAAGCCACCATTGGCATTACCAACTGGCTGCAAACAGCAGACATCTCGCCATATGCGGTTCTGACAATTCTCGTTATATTCTATTTGGTTTTGGGCTGCATGATGGACGGCATTTCAATTCTTTTGCTGACAGTTCCTGTTGTGGCACCCATCGTATCAAGTCTTGGTTTTGATTTGATATGGTTCGGCATTATCATGACAAAGCTTATTGAAGTCGGGTTGGTGACACCGCCTGTCGGCATCAACTGCTACATTGTTGCGGATTCTGCCAAGGTTCCTGTTGCCACAGCCTTTAAAGGAATCGGCTGGCTGCTGTTGGGTGAAGCTGTTATATTACTGCTGCTGATTCTTTTCCCGCAGATCACACTTTTCCTGCCAAACTTTATGGATATATAAAATAAAAAATACACTTAATATGTTTTATATTCCCAATTGGGATTTAGTTATAAATAATATATATTTAATTTTAGGAGGGTTCTATTATGAAAAAACATTTATGCTTACTTTTTGTTCTCTGTTTGTCAATTTGTCTTTTCGCATTAACAGGCTGCGGCAATGACGGACAGGACAACTCAGCAGATGCAGACAGCAAAGACTTCACAATCAACCTTACAATGGCAGACCACCTTGATGCAAGCCATCCATACATGAAGCATGCCAGCGTTAAATTTATGGACATGGTTACAGAAAGAACTGAAGGAAGAATTACATTCACCCATTATCCATCTTTGCAGGCAGGCGAAATGAAAGATCACATCAACATGATGCAGACAGGCATTGTCAGCATGGCAAACTCACCTGCGGCAATTCTTTCAGAACAGCTCCCGCTTTCCAATGTTGTCAATTTGCCAAGCTGGGGTATTCCAACAGACAAATTGGCAATGGCTTTTTATGATTTGGCAACCGATGAAACAAGTGCTCTTTACAAAAACGATTTTGAAGCAAACGGCATCAAAATGCTGTTTTGCGGCTGCTTTCCTTATTACCAGCTGCAAAGCAACAAACCTGTTGAAACCTGCGACGATTTCAAAAATCTAATTGTCAGAAGCCCCGGCGGTTCCATGGATCTTATTTTGGAAAGTTTAGGTTCGTCGGTTATCAGCGTTGCACCGACAGAGCTTTATGAAGCAATGCAGCGCGGGACAGTTGACGCCATGTATTCACCTCAGGAAAGCTTGATTCCGCAAGCATTGAATGAGGTTATGACATATTCCACAGGCAACCTTGATTTAAACAGCTTTATTATGATGTGGGATATCAGCCTTGATGTATGGAACACAATTCCCGAAGATTTGCAGCAGATTATGATTGAATGCGGCAAAGAAGTTACAGAATCTTTCTCCAATGACTTGATCAAAGAATATGACGCCGCTCAAACCGAGCTTGAAGCCCAAGGCATTAAATTCACCTACTTCAGCGACGAAGAATTGGAAAAAGCACACAATCTTATTGCAGGTGTAAGCGAAGAATGGAAGAAAACAATCGATTCCAAAGGTCTGGCTGGCACCGAAACATATGATGCATTTGCCAAGCTGGTTGAAAGCTACAAAAACAAATAGCAGATACCTTAATAAATAATACCCATAATTAACATCATTTCTCCTACAAAAAAATTAATACAAAAAACATATCGCCGATTTTTCAAAAAAAATTAATCGGCGATATGTTTTACAAAGACTCTTGGCAAAACACTTTTCATATTTAAATTTAAAGATAAACGGAAAGGAGGCGGCACATGAAAAATAGGCAAAAACAAATTTCAAGCAATGAATCAGACATTAAATCACTATCAATATTGCAATCTTTTTATTTATATTTCTTAAATAATCAAAAAATAAATGCTAAATTAAATGCCGCAATTTCCAAGTTATCTTATAAGCAATTATTAAATTTTTTAATTATTGGCATTGAAATTTTTTGCAGTATAGGTCTTTTGGCCTTTCTTGCCAACAAAGAGCATATACCATTGCTTATAGCACCATTTGGAGCAACAGCCGCCTTGATTTACGGCACACCAAAATCAAAAATGGCAAAGCTACGAAATGTTTTGGCTGGTCATTTGATTTCAGCCTTTATCGGTATCTGCTGTTATCAGTTCTGCGGTAATAATTGGTATGCCATATCCCTTTCTTTAAGTTTATCTGTAATATTTATGCTGATAACAAATACAATGCACCCTCCCGGAGGTGCAACAGCCGTTTTATGTGTAATCAGCCAAAAAAGCTTTCATTTTTTGTTAATGCCTTTAGGTATGGGGCTTTTGGTGCTGATACTAATATTTTATGCAGGAAATTTACTGCGTTATATCTTAAAAATCTCTTAGACACATAAAGCTGTATTAAGAATTCCCAGAAAGCATTGAAGAACACTTTAATATCCGATAGATTCCGATTTAATTCATCAGATATCCAAAAAAATTAAAATTATTAAGGTTTTTTTAATACTTTTTGTCTGGATTCCTTGCGTAAATAGCTTATACAATATTTTTTTAATAATTATATCTTACTTAATTTCTAACGTGCTTAAATTTTTATTATAAATCAAAACTAAAATTATAGTAACTATAATTACAACAATAGTGATTAGCGGACTTTGTTTGTTGGGTACGTTAATTGTATCTAATGTTCATTAATATATACAGTTATAGCGTATATATTGTATGTCAATCAAGTGCAAATGCAAAAAGCATACAATTAAGGGTAGACTATGTAAATTAGTCTACCCTTTTTTTATTTGGTTTTTATTTAAGCAGTTCTCTTAACTTTTGGTTTGTTTGGTTTTTGGTTTTAAAAATTTTTAATTAAATTGGTGGTAAGTTGGTGGTAAATTTTGACTACCAACTTCTCAAACCCTTGATTTTACTGGGTTTGTTTGTTGATTATTTTCATTGTCGGGACCCTTTTTGTGGTTCTTTCATACTCGACCAAGCTGGTGTTAATACTATTAAATTCTCCATATTCCAATTATCCCCCATACTTCATATTTTTGCTCTACTTTGAGTCACTTTGCGGGCAAATGATGTAAAATATGATGTAAATGATGTAGGGCGATAGTAGTATATGCAAGAGCATAGTCATATACAAGAAATTATAACTTCTCTTATTTACAATGTCAATCCACATCAAAGTAACGCTGCCTTATCTTTTCCTGCTTCAGAACAAGAAAAAAGAACACACAACACTCTGTATGTTCTCTCTCCGTATGTAAAGTCCAATATTATACTATGAAGTAGCTATCCAATCCTTTGAACTCTGCCGCTTTCATTTCCTTTGTAACATCAGCATAGATGTTCAGTGTGGTTGAAATGTCTGAATGTCCAAGTGCGTCTTGAATAACCTTTATATTTACTCCAGCTTCACACATTCTTGTTGTAAATGTATGTCTAAGC
>JAHZFN010000181.1:0-3908 GCA_019421315.1 Peptococcaceae bacterium
AATGTTAGTAATTGCAGTCTGTACAATTCCTTTATATCTTTTTTTCCCTTTAATATTTTGCATTATTTTTACTTTTTTAATTCTCTTAATTCTCTTAATTCTTAGCTTTGGGCAATCAAAATTCCGATTTGGCGATGTCTTTTGTAACAACAGGTTTGCCATCGGCATCTAATAATGGTGTTAAACCGCTGCCGAGTCCACTTGCAATGAAAAGATAATTTACGCCTGTTGCTTTGTCGACATAGATTGTTTTTTCACTCATCAAAGCCGATTCCTGATATACAACTTCAAATCTGTTTTCCTTAGCCATTTCCAAACACCTCCGCAAAATTAAGGTTTTCACAATATATCTGCAAGCCTCAACAAACAGCAACCCGTTAAGCAACCAAAGTTTGCAAACGAAAGCGCAATAACAGATTTCGCCGAACTAAAATAGCGGACAGACCAATTCACCGAAGTTTAACAACATGAAGTCAAAAAAAAAACTTTTCGACCCAAACAAGGGACGAAAAGCCGTGTTACCACCCTAATTGCCGCAGAACCCCAAAAAGGCAAGGCGACCACTTTGAAACCCGATAACGGGGGTCAGACGTTTTGCACTACGCACCAAAAGCCGAAAAACGGCGTTTGACTTCGGACAAACACTCGCAGACGATAGCACATTTCCAAAAAACCGCCCGACTTTCACCTGCACGGGCTCTCTGCCGATTTTTTTGCGGAAACAGCCTTTCTGTTCATCGCTTTGAATATAAATATTTGAATATAAACATACTTAAATTAATAATAATGCAAAAACAGCATCTTGTCAAGATGCTGTTTGATAATTGTTTGGTTCTCTTTTGCAAAAAAACTTTTGCATTAAATAAACATAGCCAGAAGCATATATACCAATCTCTGGATTAAGTACAGAGCAAAAATTGCCGCAATGGGAGAAAAATCTATTGGCAAACTGCGGCTCATCGGCAAAATTCGGCGGAAGATATTCAAAAAAGGATCCGTCGTTTCGTGGATAAACCGAACCAAGGGGTTGCCTCGGTTGACGGGAAACCACGAAAGCAGGCAGTTGGCAATAATTAAAAAATAATATACGTCAAAGGCATATTTAATAATAAGCACCAAAATAGTCAAATCGGCGGCACCTCAATTTCTTTTTGATTTTTACGCTGTTTCTTGTATCTTATTTCTTTTTAATTTTTGTGCTGTTTTTATGCTATTTTTTCCAGATGTTGTAATCGTTCATGCTGTCAAAAGCGGATTGGGCTTCGGCTTCCATAATCTGCCCTTCCAAATCTACCTGGCTGGAGCTGAAAAGGAAGGTGCTGCCGGAAACCTTTTTCGGCATACCGTCCAGTGCAAAAGCGGCGCCGGAAAGGAAGTCAACCATTCTTTGGGCTGTTTCTTTGTCCATGTCTTCAAAGTTGACAATTACCACCTTGCGGGATTTGATATTTTTGGCAATATCCTGCATTTCGTCGTAGGATTTTGCGCGGATCAAAACCATCTCCATTGATTTTCTGGCTGCTTTGTTGTGCATGGAAACAATCTGACTGTTTCTTCTGCTGTTTCTGGTTCTGTGGGTGGGAGCGGGCTGTTCTTCCGCCCAGACATCTCTATTTGGCTGCGGCGCATCTTCTTCTACCACATCATCATCTTCATATTCGTCTTTGTCGTCAAAAAATACACCTGTGAGTTTATCCCAAATACCGGCCATTTTGTCTCCTCCTTAAATATATATGCGTAAATAATAAATGTCTTGAATATTTTTATATTTTTCCTGATTTATTTTGCTGTTTTTGGCTTTTTGGCGGCTATTCCCGTTTTTCTCGGCAGTTTGCCGCTGTTTGGCGGCAGATGTTATCTGTAAACTCTGGCGCCGAACAAAGAGCTGCCGATTCTGACCATGGTGGCGCCTTCTTCCACGGCGACTGTGTAGTCGTGGCTCATGCCCATGGAAAGCTCCTGCATTTTAACGTTTGGCAGGTTCAAATCCTTGATTTTGGCGGCTGTTTCGTCCCGCAGCTCCCGCAGACGGGCAAAAACGGGGCGAATTTCTTCTTGGCTGACAAAAGGACCGACGGTCATCAACCCCATGATTTGAATATGGGGAAAATCCACCATGGCTTTGCAGAAATCGAAAACTTCTTCCTCTTTCATGCCCCACTTGCTATCTTCTTCCGCAATGTTTACCTGAATTAAACAGGGAATAATGCGGTCGGCGGCGCCGAAACGTTTTTCAATTTCCTTTGCCAAACCCAGCCTGTCCAGAGAATGAATCATTTCCACCTTGTCCACCAAATATTTAACTTTGTTGGTTTGCAGATGACCGATTAAATGCCATTTGACGCCCGGCAGACTGTCGTATTTTGCCTGAATTTCCTGAACCTTGTTTTCGCCCAGGGTGTCGGCTCCCGCTTCCACAGCGTATCTGATGTTTTCAACATCCACAGTTTTGCTGACAGCCACCAAACGCACTCGGTCGGCACTGTGGGCGCCTCGTTTTCTCGCTTCTTCGATATTTTGCAAAATTTCTTTGTAGTTCAAAGGAATGTCCTTTGCCAAAGCTGTCATTTTATCAAGACCTCTTTTCGGGTTTTTTGTCTTATTTGTTTTTCGGGTCGGCGCTGCCGTTTTGCGAATTTTTGATCATGGTGCGGATTTCTTTCATGAAGGTTTCAATATCCTCAAATTTGCGGTAAACGGAGGCAAAGCGCACATATGCCACCTCGTCCACGTCGCGCAGGCGTTCCATAATCATTTCGCCGATCAGCTTGGACGGAACCTCTCTTTGCATTCGGTTGGTCAGTTCTTTTTCAATATCCGTAACCAGGTTTTCCAAAACGGTTGTCGGCACATACCGCTTTTCGCAGGCTTTGTGCAGACCGCTCAGAATTTTGTTGCGGTCGAAAACCTCCCTGCTGTTGTCTTTTTTCACAACAATTAAGGAAAAATCCTCAGGTCGTTCATAGGTTGTAAAGCGTTTGCCGCACGCCAAACATTCCCGCCGCCTTTTGATGGCTTTGCCGTCTTCGACGGGTCTGGAGTCCAGCACTTTGGATTCGCCGTTGCCGCAATAAACACAACGCATATAAGGTACCTCCCGATTTTTTCAACAAAAGCTGTTTATAGCTATACAACTATCATTTTACAATAACAAGGCACGGCTTGTCAACATTTAAGGTTAAATCCGTTCTTGGTAATTTTCGCCTGTGGGCGGTTGGGACAGGCGGTTTTAAAAAAAATTGCCAAAAAACAAACAACCCTTTGTATTGACTGTGGATTGTGCTATAATATATAATATAGCAGTATGCCTTGACGGCGGGTTTCGCCCAAGGTTTGCTTTAAAAAAAACAAACTTCGCAAGCGGGAAACGGGAACGATTTGCCGTTAAAATTAATATATATAATAATATATATATTATAGTAGATATAATATAGCAGAAAAATTATAATCGGAAAAATAACGCAAAATTGCATATCAGTCAGAAACGAAAGAATAAACGGCGAGAAAAGGCGGAACATTGACAAAAGAGGTGCGAAATGCAGGAAATATACTTCGACAACAGCGCCACGACGCAGGTTGACAGGGACGTGGCAGATTTGGCATATCGTGTGATGACGGAGGATTACGGCAACCCTTCTTCTCTGCACAAAAAGGGAATGGCGGCGCATAAAATTCAAAAGAACGCCAGACGGCAAATTGCTGCGGCTCTGGGTGCGGCGGAGGAAGAAATCATTTTCACGGCAAGCGGAACCGAGGCGGACAACATGGCTTTGCAGGGTGTGGCGGAAGCGTATAAAAAGCGGGGAAAACATATAATCACCACCGCCATAGAACACCCCGCCGTTCTCAACACCTGCAAAATGCTGCGGGAAAAAGGCTTTGAGGTTACGGTTTTGCCTGTGGACAAG
>JAHZFN010000181.1:3918-13710 GCA_019421315.1 Peptococcaceae bacterium
GGACGGCATGATCAGCACGGCGGATTTGGCAAAAAGTTTGCGGGAAGATACGATATTGGTCAGCGTTATGCTGGTCAACAACGAGGTTGGCAGTATTCAACCCGTTGCCGAAATCGGCAAAATTCTGCAAAAACGGCGGAAAAAGGTTTTCTTTCATGTGGACGCCGTGCAGGCTTTCGGCAAAATCAGTATTAAGCCCAAGCTTTTGGGCATAGATTTGCTGGCGGCAAGCGGCCATAAAATCCACGCTCCCAAAGGTATCGGCTTTTTGTATGCGGCAACGGGTGTGCGTTTGACGCCCCTTTTGGGCGGCGGCGGCCAGGAAAACAACCTGCGCAGCGGCACCGAAAATATGCCCGCTTTGGCGGGGTTCGGCTTGGCGGCGGAAAAAGCCTGCCGCAATATGACGGAGAATTACCAACAGGTGCAAAGGGTGCGGGAGACTTTTCTGGCGGAATTGGCGGATTTGCCCGACTGGCAGATTCACGGCTCGGCAAACGGTCTGCCCTATGTTTTGAACATCGGCTTTAAAGGTGTTAAAAGCGAGGTTTTGCTTCACACCCTGGAAACGGACGGTCTTTATGTCAGCAGCGGTTCGGCGTGCGCCGCCAAAAAAGACGCATTAAGTCCCGTGCTGACAGCGATGGGGCTTTCCAGAGAGGAAATCGAAGGCTCTCTGCGCTTCAGCTTTTCTGCTCATAACACAGAGGAGGAAGCGGCAGCGGCGGGCAAAATCGTTAAAAAAGCCGTTTGTGAGCTGCGAAAAATTTTGGCTTGAGGATATTAAGGTATTAAAAATATAAAACAAGAAATATAAAAATTAAGAAATAAAAAAATCTGCGGCAAAGGGCAGATTGGCAGTTACGGGAGAAAAATATGAGAAACAGACAATATAAATATTTAATGGTAAAATACGGCGAGCTGGGGCTTAGGGGCAAAAACAAACAGCAGTTCATCAACAAACTGATTAAAAACATCGAAAAAGCCGTGGAACCGTGCAGCCCCCGCAAGGTTATCAACAACTGGGGCAGGCTTTTGGTGCCGGCAGGCTGTGATTCCGTTGAGGTTTTGGACAGATTGGAACGGGTTTTCGGCATTTACGCCATCTGCCCCGTTATGGAATGTGCAAAGGACATGGATCAAATCAAGGAAACGGCATGGCAGGTTTTGCAGGATTCCCTGCCCGATGGCGGCTCCTTTAAAGTGGAAAGCCGCCGCTCCGACAAAACTTTTCCGCTGATTTCACCTGAAATCAGCAAGCACGTGGCGGGATATATCTTCAGCCGCTGTGGCGACCAATACGAAGCTAATATGTATTTTCCGCGGACTGTGGTCAACGTTGAGGTACGGGACGAGGCGGCGTATGTTTACAGTGAGGTTATCCCCGGCGCCAAGGGTATGCCCGTCGGCACGGGCGGTCACGCCGTGGTTATGCTCTCCGGCGGCATCGACAGCCCCGTTGCCACTTGGATGGCGATGAAAAGGGGCGTTGTGGTGGACGCTGTGCATTTTGAAAGTTATCCTTTTACCAGCGAACGCGCCAAGGAAAAGGTGATCGACCTTTGCCGAGGTCTTTCCCGCTGGAGCAACGGTCCTATCCGCCTGCACTGTGTGCATTTTACCGAAATCCAAAAGGCAATTCATGAAAACTGCCGTGAGGATTACGGCATAACAATTATGCGGCGTTTTATGTTCCGCATTGCGGAACGCATTGCAAGACAAAACAACGGTTTGGCAATTTACACAGGTGAAAGCGTCGGTCAGGTTGCCAGCCAAACTCTGGAAAGTATGTTTTGCATTAACGAGGTTACCAATATGCCCGTTCTGCGGCCATTGGTGGGCATGGACAAAGAGGAGATTATGGCAGTGGCGCAAAAAATCGGTACCTACGATACTTCAATTCGCCCCTATGAGGATTGCTGTACCGTGTTCCTGCCCAAGTATCCCAAAATCCGCCCCAAGGTTGACGAATGTCATAAGCAGGAGGAAAAGCTGGACGTTGAAGCTTTGATTGCCGATGCGCTGGCTCACACCGAAATTATGAAAATCTGGGTGGAAGACCCCCATATGTAAGCAAAAAAATAAATCAAAAAAAATAAATAAAAATCGGCGTATAAAAAAATGCGCCGATTTTTTTTTGTTGCATTTGATTGCGCTCAACCGAGCAGGAAAAATTGCGGTAAGCGGTTGCTGTTTAGGTTTGTTTGCACTTCGGGCGGCGGGCTGCAAAAAGCCTTTTTTTGTATGTTTAAACTTTTTTATGCATTTTTATGAGAATATTCGTTGGTAATATTTTGCCGCCCATAAAAAAATCCTGCGCGGCAGCGCAAGAATTTGAAAAATTTTAGCGATATGGGGAATTTTGTCGAAAAAAAGATTATCGGAACGAATGATTAGATAATTTGGCGAATAATACTTGCAAAACCCTGTTGGATTTTGCCAAAAAAAATAGTATAATTGCTGATATAATCACAAAAAATGAATATTTATAATAATTCCTCATAGCCGAGCCGAAAATGCGGTTCGGCGGAATTGCCAAAATCAAAACGGTATTGATAAAAATATTGATAAAAATATTGGTAAAATTGCTTAAAGGAAATTATTAAAAAAAGATTTATTAAAGAAATTTGCTAAAGAGATTATTTGGAGAGGTTGCTGAGAAGATTGTTTTGCAAAATTACGAAGGGCAGAAAATCCGAAAAACTTCAGTTTTTGACAAAACTATGAAAGCTGCGAAGAATTTCCAGAACAAAAGCCTGTTCTTTTTCGTTCAGTTCGGCAAAATAATGCAGCAGCTGGTTTTGTTTGTAGCTGTAATTGGCTTTCGGCACAATATCGCGGGAAATTTCGTCCAAGGTGGCATCCAAAGCCACGGAAATTCGCAAATATGTGTCAAAAGAACCTGTCTTATCGCCTGTTTCAATCAACGACATAAAGCCTGCGGAAATTCCGACAATTTCCGCCAGTTGGCTTTGGGAAATACCTTTTCCCTGACGCAAAGCCTTGATGCGGCGCCCCATTTTTTTGTAATCCATGTATAATCTCCTTTATCGCTTAATACTATTATTTTATCAATAAAAAGGAATTATTATAATAGACTGCAAGTAAATATTCGACAATATGTTTACTTATGGTAAAAACGGTGCTATGGCACAATTTGGTTGACAAAAGTTGTTTTGCTGTTACAGGGGCGGCGCTTTGTTTTGCCGCCGCAGTTCAATGAGGTGATAATTATGCGTTGCAACAGTTTTTTTTGCATTTACTGCAAGGATGAACATTGTCTTTTGCCGAATTTGGTTTTGGCGGAAAACGGCGGCTGTCTGAACATGAAATCGTTGATTTGCCGCAGTGATGTCGTTTCCCCCGCCATAAGGCTTTGCCGCAGTCCCGAAGAAGAGGAAAATCTTTCCGAGGCGGAAAAAAGAGAGGAATTTTTCCTGGCGCTTTTGGACAAGCTGCAAGAAGAAAATATCGACGAAAATTTGCTGTTAAGTTAGATTAGTTTTCTTTGTTACACATACATAAGAGCAAAGTCCCAAAATAAGCTTTGCTGCTTATCCTGTTTGCAGACTTATAAACAGATGTTAAAGCGAATTAAAAAGTAGATTTTGAAAAAGATTTTGAAAAAGATTTTGAAAAAGATTTTGAAAAGAATACCAAAAATCCCAAACCGCATTTTACCGTCGGTTTGGGATTTTGCTGTCTTGTTTGTATTTATTTTGCTTTGCAGGCTTTTGCCAAACCCTACAAAACCTTTGCCAGGAAAGATTTCAGGCGGTCGCTTTGGGGATTTCCGAAAATATCGGCGGGGGTGCCTTCTTCCACAATTTGCCCCGAATCCATGAAAATTACACGGCTGGCAACCTCTTTGGCAAAGCCCATTTCGTGAGTAACCACAACCATGGTCATGCCGTCCTTTGCCAAATCCTGCATAACCTCCAAAACCTCGCCCACCATTTCGGGATCCAGGGCAGAGGTCGGTTCGTCAAACAGAATTACGTCAGGCTCCATGCAAAGGGCGCGGACGATTGCGATACGCTGTTTTTGCCCGCCGGAAAGCTGAGATGGATAAGCTTCGGCACGGTCCGCCAGATTAACTCGCTTCAAAAGCTTCAGGGCTCTGGCTTCGGCGTCAGCTTTTTTCATTTTTAAAACATTGATGGGCGCCAGCGTCATGTTGTCCATGATGGTCAAATTATGGAAAAGGTTGAAATGCTGGAAAACCATGCCCATTTTTTGGCGGTGCTTGTTGATGTTGATTTTGGGGTTGGTGATGTCTTCGCCCTCAAAATTGATAATGCCCGATGTGGGAACCTCCAGCAGGTTCAGGGAACGGAGCAGTGTCGATTTGCCGGAACCGGAAGGTCCGATGATAACCACCACTTCGCCTTGACGGATGGTGGCGGAAACTCCGTTTAAGGCTTTTAATTCGCCGAAATGCTTGTGCAGATCTTTAACTTCGATCAACGGTTTATCAGTGAGCACTGTTAGAAAGCCTCCTTTCCAGTTTGCCTACCAATGCGGAGAGAATGCAAACCATAATCAGGTAAATTATGGCGACTGCAATCAAAGGCATGAATGCGTTGTATGTAAGCCCGCGGATGATGTCGCCGCCCTTTGTCAAATCCTGCAGGGCGATGTAACCGCAGACGGACGTTTCTTTCAGCAGAACGATAAATTCATTTGCAAGGGCAGGCAGTACATTTTTAAATGCCTGAGGGATAATGACAAAACGCATGGTTTGGAAAAAAGACAAGCCCAAACTGCGGCTGGCTTCCGTTTGTCCTTTGTCGATGGACATGATGCCCGCACGGACAATTTCCGCCACATAAGCGCCGGAGTTGATGCCGAAAGCAATGATGGCGACGATAACCTTGTCGATGTCCGTCGAACCGAAGATAACGAAATAGATAATCAAAAGCTGAACGACAACAGGCGTTCCTCGGATTACCGTCAAATAAACCTTGCACAAAAAATTTGGGATTTTCAGCTTGCCTGTGTTGTCGTGGGTGGAGCGGATAATTGCCACCAAAAAGCCCAAAACCACACCCAGCAGGCAGGCAAAAACAGTAACCTCCAGGGTTACCATCAAACCGTCCGTCAAAAATTTCCACCTATCGTCTTTGATAAAATTCAGCACGAAGGCGTCAACAAAATCATTCCACCACTCTTGCAAAATACTTCCTCCTTAACATTTTGCTTTAACATTTTGCCCATTCCGTTTTATACTGCCGTTCCGCAAAAAAGCTTTTTCCCTATAATTTTTATTAAAAATTATAAAAATATTAAAGATGTCTTTTTGCAGAAATTGGGGTGGCGAAAGCCACCCCGAAATTATTCTGTTTCGAATTATTGCTCACTGATTGTTTTTTTAACTGTTCCTTTCAGCAAGCAGTTCAAAAGAATTTTAAGGTTTGCCGCCGTTTTTTTTGAAAGCGGAACAGCGGCGTATATATTTTAATATTGCTTTATTTCTTAATCAGTTGTTTATTCGGCTTTGATGTATTTATCCAAAATGGCTTGTACTGTGCCGTCATCAATTAATTCTTTCAAAGCTGCATTAACTTGGTCGCGCAGCTCGGTGTTGTCTTTGGCAAAGCAGATTGCGTAATCTTCAGTTACATATTCGGTATCGAGAATTTTCAAACCGGGGTTTGCTTCAACAAAAGCTTTGGCAGGTTCGTTGTCGATAACCACGCAGTCGATTTTGCCTGTCAGCAAAGCCTGGATGGCGTCGGCGCCTTTGTTGTATCTTTCAACTGTGCCAAGACCTGCGTTTTCAATGTCGTCTGTGGTGTAGATGTCGCCTGTGGTGCTGATTTGCACGCCGATTTTGTTGCTGGCGCCTTCTTTAAACAGGTCGTCTGCGGACTGGATGGGGGAATCTTCGGTTACGATGATAACCTGCACGCCTGTGGCATAGCTGTCGGAAAAGGCAACGCTTTGTTCACGGTCGGGAGTTACCGTCATGCCTGCCATACCGAAATCGGCTTTGCCGGACTGCACAGCGTTCAGGATGGAGTTGAATTCCATGTTTTCGATAACAACTTCTTTGCCCAGTTTTTCGCCGATGGCTTTGGCGATATCGGCGTCGATACCTACAACTTCGTTATTTTCAAAGTATTCATAAGGGGGAAATTCGGCGTTGGTTGCCATGATCAGCTTGTCGCCGCTTGCATCGGCTGCTGCGTCATCGGTTTCCGCCGCAGGGTCACCGCAGCCGAACAGCGCAAAAACAACCAAAACCGACAGTAACATTACTAAAAACTTTTTCATTTCTTTTCTCATTTTTTTCATTCTCCTTTAAAAAAAATCAAGCGTTTTTAATTAATTTTTTTAATAAATTAAGGTTCGGCGCAGCGGTGTTTTGGGTTTTGCAAAAATATCCATAACAAAAAACTTCGGCGCCTGCTCAATTTTAAACAATTAATTTTTACTCCGTGCTTTATTATAATATATACTTATTTTATTTGCAAGGTTTTTTGCAAATATCTTTAAATATCTTCCATTATAACTGGATTTTTATGCATAAGCAGTATGCGAAAAGCATAAAACTGCGCAAAAAAACAGGGACGGCGCATTTAAGCCGTCCTCTGTGGTTCTGTGGTGATTTTCGATTTATGCAATTTGGTTTTTACAGCAAATCATATTTCTGCAAAAAGGCAACAATGCCGTTGGTAACGCCTTTGGCAATTTTGCTTTGATAAGCCTTGTCGTTCAAAAGCTCCGCTTCGCTTGGGTTTGAGATGAAGCCCATTTCAATCAGGGCGGCAGGAATGACGGAGTTTCTCAAAACGGAAAAATTGGCGCTTTTGACACCTCGGCTTTTGGCGCCTGTGGCTTTGATAACCGCCGTTTGAATATTGGTCGCCAGCTCTTTGTCATACTTGTTGTCGGAATTTACATAATAGTAGGTTTCAATTCCCGAAGCCGATGTGGATTCGGCGGAGTTGCAGTGCAGGCTGACAAAGATGGTGGCACGGTTGCTTTTGCCCTGGTTGGCGCGTTCCACCAATCCCAGATATTCATCCTTGCTTCTGGTCATGATGACGGTAATGCCTTTGGCGGTCAGGTTTTTGCTCACCTGTTGGGCAACCTCCAGATTGATTTCCTTTTCCGTGCTGTCGTTTGCCATGGCTCCCGGGTCGGTGCCGCCGTGACCGGGGTCAACCACAATTTGGATACCGTAGGTGTCCGCCCAGTCCAGCCAATCGTCGTTGTCGTTTTCCGTCGGGTTGATGGTTACTTTTTTTGCGGTGTTGTTCCAAACCACCTCAATCCCCAGCTGTTCCGAGATGAAGCGGAACGGCACCATGGTTCTGCCGTTGCCTTGGTATGTAATCAGCTCTGCTGATACATTGTCAGGCAGAGAAACTCTTTTGCCGTTGACTGTGGCTTTGGAGCTGCCAACTTTCAGCACAATTTTCTTGGAATCCTTGGTTACGGTCGCCTGCATTTTGCTGCCGTCCCATTTAACATCGGCGCCCAGGGATTCCGTGATGGCGCGCACCGGCACCAGAGTCCTGCCGTTGATGACGATGGCGGGAACGTCCGTGGATATTTTTTTATCGCCGTTGTAAACGCTGACAGTGCTGACTTTGATGGATTCATGGTTTTTGGTTGATGTGTTGTAACGCTGCACTGTGATGTCGGCGGCAAAGGCTGCCGTTGTCAAGGACAGCACAAAAACGGCTGTAAGCGCCAAACAAAAAAAGGTCTTCAATAAATTTCCGCTTGCTTTTGTTTCCATTGTCCGATATTACTTCCTTTCTTTACGGTATTTTCTTAAAATTGACATTTGTTTTTACACTTATCACAAATCACAGTATTACAATATTACGGCAAATTGCGGCGGCGTTTTGCCGCCCATTAGGATATTTCGTCCAGGGTCAGGCTGAAGGACGGGATAAAATTTTCCATAAAATAAGCAACCTCGGGGTGATCGTTGTAGCTTTGCAGTTTTTCGCCGATGGTTTTGTAAGCAACGGCAAACTCATGGTTGCCCGCTGCTACCTCCTCTGCGCATTTGATATAGGCGCAGATTTTGTCAGCGATATGCACCAGTTCTTCCTCCTCCGACTTGGGCGGCGACAAAACCGGTTCGTAGTCTGCCCGCATTTCCGCAGGCAGCATATTTTTCAAAGTATCGACTGCCTTGGCTTCCAAATCGTGAAAAGCCGCCGTTATCTCACGGTTGGCGTATTTGACCGGTGTTGGCAAATCTCCCGTTATGGTTTCGCTGACGTCATGGTAAAGACCGAGCACTGCGGCGTGCTCCACATTCAGGCTGCCGCCGTAAAAGCGGTTTTTGATAACCGCCAGGCTATGGGCGATGACAGCCACCTGCCAGCTATGCTCCTGGGTGTTTTCCCGTCCCGTATTCCTCATCAAGCTCCAGCGTTTAATCAATTTCAAACGGCTGATATATGCAAAAAAATGGCTCATTCTTTCTACCTCAAACAATTATTTCAGCAATTACTTTCTTTTTTCGATTTTATTCTCACATAATCATTATAATTTAATTATATCACATTCGTCAATATCTCTTTACGACGTGGATGTTGTTAAACTTCGGACAGACCTTACCTTCGAAGTTTAACAACATCCACGTCGTTAAAAACGTTAAAAATTTGTAATTTTTTTTTGGATGTGGTATAATAAAATTTGGATGTTTAAAAAGGCGGGTTGCTTTAACATTGTTAAAGTGTAATTTATTAATGTTTAATAATGTTTAATTTTTAATATTAATAATATTAATAATGTTGAAAGACAAAAACGCCGCTTTAGGGGAAGATAGAAAATGTGTAAGGTGATTTTATGAATTTTTTCAAGGAACATAAACAGCTGTTTTTGAATTTGTTTTTCGGCGCCGCCCTTTTCTGCTTGATGGGGGCGGGGGTTTATGCCCAGGCAGAACCTGCGGAAAAAGCGGCGGAACCTGCGGATAATCCGCAGACAGCGGCAGATGAGGAAATGCCCGTTGTTGACGATGAAACCTCGGCTTTGGAAATTCGCCAAAGCGAAGCCTACGCCCAAAGCTGCGCTTTGCAGAGCATGGGGTTGGTGGATTGGGAAACGGACGGCGAAATTCCCACATCTAAGCTGAGCGCCGTTGCCGAAACTGCTGACGGTATCGCTGTGATTGAAAAATTGCAGGGCGAAAAAACAGGCAGCGCAGCGGCAAACGACCAAGAAACCGCCAAGGACACCGCCGAAAAAAACAGCGGTAATGCTGCGGGGACAAGCTCTGCGCAGGCGGCAAAACCCGACAAAGCGGCAGACGGCAAAACAACAGACCCTCTTCGGGTTGACGTTTATGCCGAAATGCTGACGGAAACTTTGCAGAAACAGGGCTGTGAAATCAGCGAAACTTATTTTGATAAATATAAATCCGACAGCGACTCTCTTACATACGGCGCTTTGGCAGCCATGACATATGACGCTTTGCAGTGCCAAACAGCCGAAGCCGACACTTCCGACGGCTCCGACGGTGCGGAGGCTGTGGCTTCTCTGGGCGAAGCTTTGGTGCAGGCGGGGGTTATAACCGAGGACGCTGCCGTCATGGCGGATTTGCCGGTTAAGGAAAACACCGATGAAAATTACGAAGCACTTTTTATAAAATCTTTGGAAGAAAACTCAGAGCCTTTTGTTTACAGCGAAAAAAACAAGGAATTAATGCTGAAGCTGATGAAAGACCGCAGCTCTCACTTTGCCTTGATCAATCAGGAATTTACGCTGGACAAAAATTTTGTGCCGAAGCTGACGGGCAGCGGCAATATGCAGATGGAACCG
>JAHZFN010000182.1 GCA_019421315.1 Peptococcaceae bacterium
ACTATTTCCGCCAACGCTTTTTTAGCATTTTCAAGAAGCGTTCTTTGATAAAACAAATCTCCGCAGGAAGCGCCTGTTACAGCAAGTTCGGGGAAAACCAAAATCTGAACATCCTGCGCCCAAGCATCGTCTATAACCTTAATTATTTCATTTTTATTAAATTCACAGTCGGCAACTGCCAGCTTGGGACTTACGACCCCGACTCTTACCAAACCAAACATTTCTGCACCTCCGAAATTCAACTTAATTTCACTTTATATCATAATAATATCACAACCTCAAAATATTTTAAAGTCTTGCCGCTAATTTTTCTCCGAACATAAAACGGCAATAAAAAAATGTCTAATCATTTTTAAGCATTTTGCCATTCCCCCGATATATCATTTTCAATAAAAACGCCATGCAAAAAATCAATAAGCCGCGGCAAGCTTGCCTTATCCTTCGTTTCCGCAATCACAACCAATTCCGGCAAATTGGAAGATGCACGCACCAAAGCCCAGCCGTTAAACTGCGGCAAATTTACTCTGGCACCGTTTATTGTACACACATTTTCCATTCCGCAGTTTTTTATAAAATACTCTTGCATAAGGGCAACTATCAAATATTTGTCATCGTCGTTACAGGGAATATGGATTTCCGAAGATGTAAAATAAGCGGGGAACGCCGCCAAAATATCGGCAAGACTTTGGCGGCATTCCGCCATGATTTTCAGCAAAAACGCCGCCGCATAAAGAGCATCGTCGTAAAAACGCCCATCGTTCGGAATGAAAATATGCCCGCTGCGCTCCCCTGCCAAAACGGCATTTGCCGCTTTCATTTTTTCTTTAATATAAGAATGTCCCGTTTTCCACATCAAGGGCTTGCCGCCCGCCGCAATAACAGCCTCAGACAAAGCTCGGCTGCATTTGACATCATAAACAACAACGCCGCCTTGATGCTTTTGCAAAAGATAATCAGACAAAATCATTAAAATGCGGTCCGCCCAAACATCCCTGCCGCCGCCGTCAACCACCCCCAGCCTGTCGCCGTCGCCGTCAAAAGCCAAGCCGATGTCAGCCTTTATGCCGAAATGGCACACAGAGCGTTTAAGAGCCTGTCTGGCGGCTTTTTCCGACGGATTGGGAAAATAGTGCGGATAGCTGTCATCGGGGTCGCAGTTCAGCTGAAAAGTCATATAGCCCAGCTTCTGAAAAAGCTCCCAGGCATAAATTCCCGCCGCTCCGTTGCCTGCATCAACGACAATCCGAATGTTGTTGGCTGGCGGCTTGGTTTTGGCGGCAATATCTTCAATATACGGCGTTCTGATGTCGTAATGAATGATTTTGCCTCGTCTTTCGGCCTCGGCGGAGCAATCGGCAAAATTCAAACAATCCGAATAATCAGCGCAATAGCCGTAAAGCTCTTTGATCTCCGCCGAATTTAAGGTTTTGGAAAAACCGTCGCCTAATTTACAGCCGCACCAACCGTCGGGATTATGGCTGGCAGTAACCATCAGCAGTCCCTTTACGTCAAGATGATACTGGGCAAAATACGCCGACGGCGTTATGCACATATCGAGATAATAAACGATAAAGCCTCTTTCGGCAAAAATTTCGGCGGCAATTTCGGCAAACAACGGTGACGACCTGCGGTTATCATAACCGACAACAATGCGGTTTATGCCCCTTTTTGCCAGATATACGGCAAAGCCTTTTGCCAAGCGGCGGAAATTTTCTTTGTCAAACTCTCCCTTTTGCACCCTGCCCCGTATGTCATATTCCCGAAAAATACTTTTGAAATCACCCATATAAAATACCTGCTTTCCAACGGCTTTCAGGTAATTTATATGAAAAAAAACAAAAAAAAATGCCGCGCATAAATACTGCTCGAACCAGGCACCCCTACGGCACCCAAGACAAACTGCTTAGTGCTGCTTCCTTCCGGACCTGACACGGTTCACAGTCTCTTGCTGCGTAGGACCCAATTGTCAACGCAATAATTATGCACGACAAGAATTATTCAATTTGTAAAACTATATACACAACAATATAATGATATAGTAAAAAAGACATTTTGTCAAGAAGAAAAATGACAGCGTTTCTTATATACTGCCGATTATTTTATTTTTTGTGCAGAATTTCCAAAACGGAGGTTTTGTTGAAAAGCAAAAGACCGCAGAAAATTATAACACCACCCGCCAGAGTTCCCATATCAGGTACCTCACGCAGCAAAAGCCAACCCCAAAGAGCCGCCAAAAAAGGCGTAACAAACATATAATTTGTTACATATGTGGTTTTTTCCGCAATGGAGAGCGCCTTTGACCAGGATATATATGCAAAAACACTGCAAAAAAGCGCCAAAACCGCAACAGCTCCCAAAACAGCGGGGCTTGCGCCGACAATCTCCCTCACAGCCTGCGGCGACCAGGGCAAAAGCAGTATTGCCGCACACAATATACCGTAGGCAGCGCATTGCATAGCGGGATAAATTTTCAAAAGCCGCCTTTGGCAAAGATTATAAAAGCTGAAGGAAAACGCCGCCAAAAGCAGCCAGAAAATACCCATATTAACAGAAAGCACACCGTTCCACAAAGTCAGCACCGCAATGCCCGCCAGCTCCGTAAAAATTGCCGCCCATTGGTAAAATCTCAGCTTTTCCTTATACACAAAGGACGCCAAAAAAGCCGTCATAACGGGAACCGTAGCGATAATCAAGCTGCTGGTGGCAGAGGTTACCATAGCGGTACCTTTGTTGAAAATTATCGTGTAAAAAGCGAACCCGAAAAATCCTGCAAGCAAAAACCACATCCAATCCCTGCGTTTCGGCACAGACATTTTATAAACAACGGCAAAAACCGCCACTGCAAGAAAAGCCAGAAAATATCTGAGAAAAGCCAAAGTGGGACCTGTCAGGTACGCCATGGCGATTTTGGTCATAACATACGCCAACGACCAGCAAACAATGGTTATGCCTGCATAAAGATGATAGCCTGCTTTCCCCAACAGCTTCCGCCCCTTTCTTAATCAGTTATAATACCGGTACACAGTAAGAACAGCCGCCTTGCCGATATTTGTCAAGATACGGTTTTTTAATTATATTTATATTTATATTATTTTATTAGTAACCGACAAACAGCCCGTACAAAATGTACGAGCTGTAATAAAATCATTAAATATATTTAATCAGCGGTTAGAATATACCCAAACCGAAGAATGTATCTATCTGACCCAACAGAATAAACAGCATTGCGATGGGAACCACGAATTTGATACAGAAAATATAGAAGCCTTTGCATTTGCAAACAACACCTTCCTGCTCAATTTCTTCCAAAATGGTTTTCGGTTTGATTTCCCAGCCAATCATCAAAGACATCAGCAAAGCACCCAGAGGCATGGCAATACCTTCGGACCAAGCATCCATAAAGTCAAGCCAGCAGTCGTTCCAGCCTGCATATATAGTTTCGCCCGTTGCGGGGTCAATTGATGCAAAGGCTTCTTTGAAAGGAACCCAAACACCATTGGCACCCAAACCATCCACAGCAACCAACAAAGCGCCCAATGTTACAAAAAGACAAATCCAAGCTGTAACCTTTTTGCGGTTTACCTGTTTCATCTTGGTTGCCGCATGGTCAATGAAGAATGTAACCAGAACCTCTGTCAGAGCAATGGCTGAGGACATTGCCGCAACGAAAACCAAAAGGTAGAAAATAACGCCGAAAATGGAGCCAACCCAGCCCATGCTGGCAAATACGTCCTGCAATGTTACAAACAAAAGCTTGGGACCTGCCAATTCGGCGCCTGCGCCGCCCAAAGCAAAGGAAGCAGGAAGAACTGCCAAGCCTGCCATCAAGGCAACGACAGTATCGGCAACCACAACGATAAGGGAGTTTTTAACCAGATTTTCTTTTTTGGAAAGATAAGAACCGTATGTAATGGTAATACCCATTGCCAAAGACAAGGAGAAGAAGCATTGGCTGCCGGCAACTGCCAAAACACCGATAAAGTTATCTTTGAAAGGTTCAAAATTGGGAACAAACATGAATTTCAAACCTTCGATAGCACCGGGCAAGGTTACGGAACGGATAACAATGATAATCAGCATGATGAAAAGAGCCGGCATTGCAACCATGTTGAATTTTTCAATGCCGCCTTTAATACCGCCTTTAACAATCAAAAGACAAATTGCCATGAAAAGCAAAGTGAAAATTCCCGCACCCAAAGGAGTTGTCAGCATTGTGCCGAAAATATCGGTGCCGCTCATGTTCATATCGCCCAGGAAATTAAAGGCAATATCCGCCATGTTCAGGCACATATATTCCAGGCAGTAAGCACCCAAAACAGAATAAAAGGTCATAATCAGAGCGGGAGCCACAAAAGCCAGCCAGCCCACCCATTTGAACTTTTTGGAAATGTTGAAATATGCGCCGACCGCACCTTGACCGGTTTTACGACCCAGA
>JAHZFN010000183.1 GCA_019421315.1 Peptococcaceae bacterium
CGTTGATTTTGGCAATGCGTGTTAAAGCTCGGAAAGAGTCTCCGGTGTATTTTTCCAGGTGTTTACTGTCGTTGCAATTCATCAGGCTGACGGCGATAACATGAGTCAGCTGCGAAAGAAAGCCGATGGTTTCATCATGGGTTTGAGGGCTGAGGTTGGAAATTGTATGGAACCCCAGAATTTCCCCCAGCTGCCGCACCTGATTGACGGCGGCGGCGGTGTTTTTGTCCGTTGGCGTAACAATAAAATTCGCTACGTTGAAAATTTGGTCATCGCTGTTCATGATCCCGGAGCTTTCCTTGCCTGCCATGGGGTGACTGCCGACAAATTCCAAATCCTCCCGCAGTATAGTCTGCGCTTTTTCCACAATGTTGGTTTTGACGCCGCTGACATCGGTTATAATAATGCCGCTTTTGAAGTGGCTCTGATATTTTTGCAGCCATTCCAGCATCGCCGTGGGGTACAGGGCGAAAACTGCCATGTCTGCCTTGGCGAAAAATCCTTTTTCGGCGGCTTTTTCAACGTCTGTTTCGCCGTCTGTGATTATGCCCTGGGATTTGGCAAATTCGATTGTAATGCGGTCGGTGTCGATGGCGTAAACCTCATAGCCTCGGTTGGAAAGCCCCTTGGCGTAGGAACCGCCGATTAACCCCAGACCTATAATGATAAATTTTGTGTTTTCCGTAATCATAATTAAACTTCTTTCTGTATGCCGTATGTCTTTACGGCGCTTTTTTATTGATAAATTGCCTTGATACCGATTTTCTGCAAATCCTCGAAGAAATTCGGGTAGGATTTGTTGATGGCATTGGCTTGGCTGATTGTTGACGGTTCGTCCAAAATTGTTGCCAAAACCGAGAGTGCCATAACAATTCTGTGGTCGTTGTGGCTTTCAAAGCTGAGGTTTCGGCGGATTGGCACGCCGCCGTTTATCGTTACCGTGTCGAAGGTGGAGCTGATGTCAACTCCCGCTTTTTTTAGCTCCGTTTCCATGGCGGCAATACGGTCGGATTCTTTAATTCGCAGGCGGCCTGCGTTTTTGATGACTGTGGTGCCTTGGGAGGCGGCCGCCAGAACCATCAGCACGGGACCTAAATCGGGGCAGTTTTGCAAATCTATTTCATGGGCGTGCAGTTCTTTTTTCGTTATGGCGTAGCCGCTTGTTACGATTTTTATTTCGGCGCCGAAATCCGCCAGAATGTCGATTACGGCTTTGTCGCCTTGCCTGCTGTTGTGATGAACACCTTTGACGGTCAGGTCGTTGTTGATTGCCGCCAAAACGCCGAAAAACGCCAGCTGGGAAAAATCCCCCTCAACTGTGTAATCGCAGGCACGGTAGGTTTGTCTGCCCTTGACCATGATGGAATTTTCGTTGAGCCACATGGTTTCGATGCCGAATTTCGCCAGAAGCTCCAGTGTCAAGTCCACATACGAGCGTGATTCAAAGGGCGGAATTATGTTGATGATGGAATCGTCGTCCATAAGGGGCAGCGCAAAAAGCAAGCCGCTGATAAACTGGGAGCTGACATTGCCCCGCACCTTGAAAATGCCGCCCGACAGCGATTCCTTGGTTTCGATAAAATCGTTCGTTACAATAAAATCCTTGTATTGGGAGGCGAAAATTTCGGCGTAAACGTCCTGGGGTCTTTGCATAAGCCGTCCTTTGCCCGTGAAACGGCAGGTTTTGTCGGAAAGGGCAAAGACGGGAATCAGAAAACGCAGTGTTGAGCCTGATTCGCAGCAGTCGATGATTGTGTTGTTCATGACCGTTCTTTCGATGACGGAGCGGTAGCCGACGCCTTTGATTGTCAAGGTGCTTTCGCTTTCGGTAATTTCCGCCCCCAGTTTCCGCATACATTCGATGGTAGCCTTGATGTCTTGGGAGTAGGCGATGTTGCGGATATGGCTTTCGCCTTTTGCCAAAGCGGCGCAGATAACGGCTCGGTGGGCAAAGCTTTTGGACGGCGGAATGGTGATTTTCCCTGCACATTTGCCGGGGAAAACGGTTGCGTTTTTAATAGTGTTTTTGTTGTTCATAATTTATAAGTGCTCTTTTTTTATTTTAGTAAATTTTAATTTCAGTAAATATCTCTGCCGACAACCTTGGCGATGGTGCGGGCTTTTTCGATCATGGTTTTGTAGTTGGCAGGTGTCAGGCACTGGGCGCCGTCGGACCAAGCATGAACGGGGTCATGGTGAACTTCCACAATCAAGCCGTCGGCGCCTGCGGCGATGGCGGCAAGGCTCATTGCTTCAACCAGCTTCCAGTCGCCTGTGGCGTGGCTGGGGTCGATAATGATGGGCAGGTGGGTTTTCTGCTTAACGATGGGGATAACGCTCAAATCCAGAGTGTTTCTGGTGTATTTTTCGAAGGTGCGGATACCCCGTTCGCAGAGGATAACGTTGGGGTTGCCGCCTGCCATGATGTATTCGGCGCTCATCAGCCATTCTTCAATGGTGTTGGCAAGACCGCGTTTCAAAAGAATAGGTTTTCTGATTTTGCCCAGTTCCTTTAAAAGGTCGAAGTTCTGCATATTTCTGGCGCCCACTTGAATTATGTCAACATCATGGTCGAGGAATTCCTGAATGCGGCCGGCACTCATCAGCTCTGTTACGATGGGCATATTCAGCTCTTTTTTGGCGTTGCAGAGGGTGTGCAGACCTTCGGAGCCCCGACCCTGGAAAGCGTAGGGAGAGGTGCGGGGTTTGAAAGCACCGCCTCTGAGCATAACGCCGCCCGCTTCCTTAACGCCTCTGGCGCTGGTCATGAAGGATTCTTCTTCTTCAACGGAGCAGGGGCCGCCGATCATGACGATTTTTTCGGTGCCGCCGATTTTGTA
>JAHZFN010000184.1 GCA_019421315.1 Peptococcaceae bacterium
TTCCCCCGAAACGCTTGCCTGCCCGGAATACGGCGTATAGCTTTCGGCGCTGTGGGTGCTGTAAATTGCCACCTGCGGCTCCTCGGCAATATCGTTTTGATTCCAAAAATAACTGCTTTCATCGCCTGCGGCATAGTTAAAAACCAGCTTGGCGGCATCGTCCTCCGCCGCTTCGGAAAAATCCCAAGGCAGGCAAGCCGTTAAGATTTCCCTTTGCAGTCTGCTTTCACCATCGAACAAGTCAAGTCCTGTCAGCATAGATACAGCCCAGCACAGCCAATCGTCCGCAGCCTCGGTTCCCTGTTCCTGCTTGTCTGCCGCCCCGGACAAAATATCTTCATTATTGACAGAATTATCAATAGAATTGCTATCTATCGCATTACTGCTTATATTATCGTTTTGCCGATTATCTTCATTGTCGGTTTCGCCGCCTGCCGCCGCATTAACGGCAACAGCCTGCCCATAATCAGCATTTTGCGAAAAACCGTTTTTTTCATCTGCATTTTTGTCTTTATTGAAAAATGTCAGCAGCTGTAATATAATAAGAAGAGCCGCCATAACTCGTAACGTTTTTTTTAAATTCATGTCCATGTTTACCCTCCGATACTCTCCTTAAAATATTATGAAGCAGGCAAACAACTTATTACTATACAAAAAATTTGCAAAAAATGCAGATAATGCTTGCATTTTCCCATAATTTATGATAGAATTTAATAGCTATGGGAATTTAATATTTTAATATTTTATAAATACTTTTCATATTTTAGGAGGTGAAAACCCAATGCCGAACATTAAATCTGCGAAAAAAAGAGTTATTATTGCTGAAGCTCGTCGTGAAAAAAACGCCGCTGCCAAATCTACTTTGAGAACAGCCGTTAAAAAATACGAACAAGCAGTTGCCGCAGGCAACAAAGAAGAAGCTAAAGTTTTGTTGGCAAAAGCCATCGGTCTTTTGGACAAAGCAGCGCAAAATAACCTTATCCATAAAAACACAGCTGCCAGACAAAAATCTCGTCTTGCATTGATGTATAACAAAGCTTAGTTTCAAGCATTATATTTTGTGATTTAAGAGGTATCCTGCGATACCTCTTTTTTTGTTTGCTAAAAATCCAAATATTTTTCCAATCCAAACGCCAAAAGACGCAGTTTTTAAACTGCGTCTTTTCTGCGGATATAAAGTAATCAAAAAAAATCTTAAACAACCTTGAGACAACCTGTTTCGTTATGCCGCCAAAGTTACACAACGGCTTTTTGGGTCGGGAAATAATGATATTTGGAATTCTTTTTGACGAGGAAAAACGCCGTTACCAAAAGCGCCATAACCTCTGCCACAATGATGGCAAACCAAATGCCGTCCAGACCAAGAAAAATCGGTAAAATCAAAACTGCGGCACATTCAAAAATCAGCGTCCGCAAAAAGGAAATTACAGCGGAAATCCCCCCATTGTTCAAAGCGGTGAAGAACGCTGAACCGAAAATAGAAAAACCGCACAGCAAAAAAGCGAAAACATAAATGCGGAAACCGTGAACTGTAATTTGCAGCAATTCTTCATCATACCCAACAAAAATTCTGCTCATGGGTTCCGCCGCCAAATAAGCTGAGACAGTCAAAACAATGCCTGCACCACCCACCAAAACAAGGCTCTTTTTCAAAAGGTTTTGCAGTTCCATTATGTTGCCTGCGCCGTAATGGAAACTGACAATGGGCGAACTGCCGATAGCGTAGCCGAAAAGAATGGCAACAAAAATGAAGTTGACATACATAATAACGCCGTAGGCTGCCACACCGTCCTCGCCTGCCAGCCGCAGCAGCTGCAAATTATAAAGCGTAGTTACAACGGATGCCGATATATTGCTCATCATCTCGGAGGAACCGTTAATGATGGTTTTGCCCAAAATATTGCCGTAGAACTTCGTTTTAACCAACCTGAGCAGGCTATCGTTTTTTCTGCCGAAATCAACAATGGGAATGATACCGCCCAAAACCTGGCTGATAGCAGTAGCAACAGCTGCTCCCGCCAACCCCCATTTGAAAACCACAATAAAAAGCGCATCCAAAATCATATTGGTAACACCGGCAATGACAATAACCGCCAACCCCAGCTTTTGCTTTTCGGCGGCAATAAAAAAGCTCTGAAAAACGTTTTGAATCAAAAAGAACGGCAAAGCGCACAAAATAATCCTACCGTAAAGAATACAGTTTTTCAGCATTTCGCCTTCGGCTCCCAGTAAAATCGAAACGGGACGCAGCAAAATTTGTCCGATCAAAATCAAAATAACGCCGCCGATAATGGCGAAAAAAACCAGCATGGAAAAATATTTGTTTGCCAAATCCGCCTTGCCCTCACCCAATGTTTTGGCAACAACAGCGGTGCCGCCTGTCCCGATCATGAAACCGAAAGCTCCCAAAATCATCAAAATCGGCATTATCAAATTAATGGCGGCAAAGGGAATTTTGCCGACAAAATTAGAAACAAACAAACCGTCCACAACACTGTAAATTGATGTAAAAATAAGCATTATCACAGGCGGCAAAACAAAACGCACCAGTTTGCCGTAGGTAAAATGCTCCGATAATTGAATTCTCATTAATCTTCCAATCCTCTCTCTCAATATCTCAATTTATTATCTCAATTTATTATCTTAATTTATTACCGTTATAATTTCTCAATTTCTTAATTTCTTAATTTTTTGCTTCTGCACTGTTTTAATACAAATTTTCTGCACAACTGCTTCAGCATTTTTTAATTTAAAATATTCTATTATTAGGATATGCAATATTATTATAATTCCTCATTATAATAATATTGCATATCTCATATTTTTGGGGTTCAGCTGACTTATAATGAATTTATTTATCATTTTTCAAACCGGCATTTTCCAAACCCTCATCCTCACACGGCAAATCCAAGGTTTTTTTGAAATTATCGCCAAACGCCTCCAATGCATCAATAAAAGACGGAGAATACTCTTTTAAGGTAGCAGCCATTGCTTTATCCTCGGCATCGTAAACATCTTTTTGCATTTTGGCAGAAAATTCTTTGCCTGCTTTCGTCAAACAAATTTTTTTCAGGCGGCCTTCGGCATTTTCCAAAACAATATATCCAGCCTGCTCATATTCTTTGACAATGGTATTAAGAGTTGTTTTGGGAATAAGCCATTCTTCGCATAATTCCTTTTGAGTATGAGCGGCGCCGTCGTCCACAGCGTAAAGAAAAACCAATTGATTGGCAGTTAGACCCTGCTTTTTGGACCACCGCCAATATACACCGTCCACAACGTTCAAAATTTGCCACATTCTTCTGACCTGCGCTCTGTAATCTTCCATAACACACCCCCGGCTCTGTTTGTTTTCAGTCCTTACAACCAAGTCCGAAATCGTACTTATAGTCACAATTTTATTATAGTACGATTTCGGACTAAAGTCAACAGCACATTGAAATTCTCTGTTATGAAAATAAAAAAACAGCCTATAATTTTTCGCCAAAAAAATAAGCGAACCGTGCAATAAACGATCCGCTTATTAAATGCTTATTATAATATACTTAATTTTATAAAGCATTTATTCTTTAAAGCTCACTTAAAATTCTCTTTTTGCGGCTTTCAACCTCCTGCACCGTCTTTGCCAAATCAATGGTCGAATATTCACCGTTTTCATAAAGTATTCTGCCGTCAACCATGGTTAAAACAACATCAGTTCCCATGGCGGAAAAAATCAAATTGTTAAGCAAATTATGCCTGGGATACATATAAGGTTTGTTCAAATCGAACATAACCAAATCGGCGCAGCTACCGACTTTAATACAGCCGGAATTATGTCTGCCCTGGGATTTTGCCCCAAACAGGGTTGCCGACTTTAACACCTGCTCCACAGTTACGGCAACAGGATTATCAGTTTTGACTTTTTGCAG
>JAHZFN010000185.1 GCA_019421315.1 Peptococcaceae bacterium
GCTCCGCTGTAATTATTAATACCCGTAACGGATATTTGAATACCATCTTCGGTAACATTTACCAAATCGCCGCTGTAAGTCAACGTGCAGTCGACATTTTCCGCAAGCTTGGTTTCAAATACGCCGTCACCGTCCAAATCTGCGCGAACCGTTGTTTGTTGTTTCTGTGCCGATCCGTTGTAAATCACATCATCGACAGGATCAACGGTGATATTGTCTGCAGTAAATTCAAAAGGATTGATGACAAATGTTTTTTCAACACTGCCTTTATAGTTTGCTTTACCCGTTACTCTTACACTGCCGCTGCCTACGTTAGTGTTTTCGCCGTAAGCAACGCTGTAATCGTTTTCGCCGATAATTTCGCCGTATTGGTTTTGGTCGTTGACAGTTACTTCGGGTTTAACGGCAGCGCCGTAAAATACAGTATCCTGCGGCTGACTTACCATATCGGCTGTCAATTCCTTGGGTTGAACCACGAATGTCAATTCAACCGGGTCATAGTTATCGGCTTTCAAGGTAATTTTGTAAATTCCTGCATTGATTATCTCATCGACATCATTGCCCTGAGCATCTTTGTAGCTGAGCATATCGTCGCTGACAGTTACTGCCTCTTCACCGAAGAAAGCGTCAATTTTGCCCGCCATGCCTTGAGTCCAATCGCCGCCATCATAAACAACGGTATCGTCGCCTACGGCATGGAATTGGGCACCCAGCTTAGCTTCGATGATGTTCAACTTGAATGTAAAGCTGCCTTCATAATTGCCCGTGCCGTTTACGGTTACTTCATATTCACCGACATCAACGGGATTTTCGGGTTCAAAATCAAGTTCGTAATCAGTGGATTTTATCAGAGCCAAATTGCCCATATCAGCTTTGTAAAGCAGGGACAAGGCTCCGTTGAACGCATTGCCTGTGTAACCAACAGTCAAACCGTCTGTCAGATTTTCCTTAATATCGGAGGCGGGTTTAACGCCGTTGCCGATAACCTTGGGAGTGATTGCAAAGACGGCGTTGTCAGCCAACTTCAGGCTGTAATTGCCGCTTGTTTCTTTCAAGGTGGACAATCTGATATTGTAGCTGCCGACATCCTCACCCACTTCACGGGTCAGGGCGCCGCTGAACCTAGGTTCGGCGGACTGCGCCAAATCACCGCTGTAATTATAGGAAATAACAGAATCCTTTTGTCCGTAAACTTTTTCCGCATTTACGGGAGTTATGGTAAGCTCTGCGGGGCTAATTACAAAGCTGCTGTTTATAAAGCCTGCATAATTGCCCTTGCCGATTACCGTTACAAAGGCAGTGCCTGCGTTGACGTTGTTTTGATAACGAACTTCGTAATCCACACCTGCCACAAGCTCGGTGCTGCCGTTTTTCACAACCAATTCGGGTTCTTTGGCAGAACCGTCATAAATTTGGTCGGTTATCGGCTCAATCGTGATACCTTGCAGCTCGATGGGAGTTATAACATAGATTGCGCTGCCGCCAAAGCCTTCGTAATTTGTTGCGGCTTTGCCTGTTACGACAACAAGATAGGTTCCGGCTTTCAGAGGTTTGTTGTTTTCACCCAACTCTGCTCCTGTGCCTTCAACCGCTTCATATTTTACTTGGTAACAATCGGCATTAACCGTCGCATCACCGGACTTCACAATGGTCTGCGGTGTCTGTTCTCTGCCGTTATAAATGTCAGATACGGGATCAACGGCTACCGTAAAGGTTTGACCGTAAGCAGGATTTATTGCAAATTCCGCATTGCGGCTGCCCTCAAAATTACTGCCGTCAACAGCCGTAATCTTAACGTAGGCTGTACCTACCGCCGTGTTATTGCCGTATTCCAGAGTGTAATCACGGTTTTCGGTCAGGAACAATGTTCTGCCGTCCTCTGTTTGATAAGTAACGACAACTGACGGTTCAACTGCGCCGCCCGTATATGTTACATCGGAAACGTATACGTTAACTGTGCCGCTTGCAGGCTGCGTGTTGTTAATGTTCTTTTTAAGAACCTGATAGCCGGCACTGCCGCCTTTATCAGCGTAGCTGCCTGCGCCTCTGACGGTAATTGTGTAGCTGCCGGCATCAACTGCTGCACCGCTGTAAATCAAGGTGTAGTCGCTGTTTTCCTGCAAAATGCGTTCTCCGTCCTTAACTTCGGGTTTCGGCTGATAAGGCAGACCGTCATAGATATGGTTTTCAACAGAGGCAACCGTCAAATCGCCTGCCGTGATGGCAAAAGCAATTTCCTTGCTGCCGCTAAAGTTGCCTTTACCGCTGACAATCATGGTATAAGCACCTGTTTCGCTTGGTTTTGAGGTTCTGATATTACCGTCTGCGTCCTTGTAGGTTACCGTGTAATTTGCGGTACCCAAAACCAGTTTACCCGCTTTGACGGAAGTAATTTCGGGAGCCTGAGCCTGACCGTTATAAGTCAAGTTAGTTTCGCCGCTTATAACCTCCGTGATGGCGGCAGGTTCGATAACAAAGGCGCTTTGTCCTTTGCTTGCCGCATAATTGCCTTTACCTTTGACTGTTACGGTGTAGGTTCCGACATTGACTGCGTTTTCAACAACCAACTCGTAATCTGTTCCGTAAACCAGCTTATTGCGGACACTGCCTTTAACATCAAAGACTTCAATATCGTCTTTGAGATCTTCGGCTGTGTAGGCGTCGCCTTTATAAGTTTTGGTTACAAGACCTGTTACATCAAGACCGCTGTTTTCTGCCGTAATGCTGAAACCCAGAGTGCGGCTGTCGGTATAGTTGCCGCCTGCCACAGCCGTTACAATAACTTGGTATTGTCCTGCGTCAACAGGTTTGCCGTCTGTCAGGGCACTGCCCTCTTTGGCAGCATAAGTCAAGGTGAAATCCTTGCCTTCCGTCAAGGTCAGAACATTGCCGCCCGCCGTTTGGTAAGTTACGGACGGAACGGGAACAACGGCTTTGCCGGTGTAGGCATAACTGCCCAACTTGCTCATAACAATGTCGGTTTCAGCTGTGCCGATGGATTTGGGATTAATATTATAAGTTACTTCTTTGCTGCCCGTATAACTGCCGATACCTGTTACGGTTACGGTGTAACGGCCTGCATTGACGGGAACTGCGGGAACTTTATCGCTGCCCTCGCCCTTATAATATCTCAAGGTGTAATCTTTGTTGACAGTCAATTTTTTGGTTTCG
>JAHZFN010000186.1 GCA_019421315.1 Peptococcaceae bacterium
TGGCGATTGGTGTGGTGACGGATTTGCCCATGATGGAATGAATAAGAAAATCGTCATAGCCGAAAAGGCGGCAAAGCAGATAAACACTGCACATGCCTGTTATTGAACCCACTGCCGTGCCGACGATAATCGGCAAGAAATTATCTTTAATCAACTGCCGTTGACGGTAAATGGGCACTGCCAAAGCCGCCGTCGTCGGGAAAAGCAAAATTGTGAAAAGCTCGCCGCCAGTATTGTAATCCTCATAGCTGACACCGAAGATATACAGCACAGTGATAATCAGCAGTCTGGCGATGACGCTGGAATTGATCAGCGGAAAATAATGGATTTTTCTGTGGATGAAATTGCCGATGATATAGGCGATGAAGGTTAAAGCCACGCCGAAAACCGTAATGTATGAAAGCTCTATGCTGCCGAACAAATCAAACATTTATCGCACCTGTCCTTTCTTTTGAAATTTATTTTGCAGTTTGGTAACGAAAACCACGGTGTATGCCGTAACCAGCCAGGTTATAAGCGTTGAAACGACGCAGATCAAAATGAAGCTTGCCAAATGCCCCAAAACCGTGCGGTAAGAAATCATCAGACTGCAAGCGGACGGTATGAACATAATTTGCATATTGCTTGTTAATGTATCGCATAGTTTTTCCACCCAGTCCAATTTTACCAGCCCCGAAAACAGCAAAATCAAAAGTATTGCCATTGCCGTAACATTGGTGGGGAAAGGAAAGGGTACTGCGGCTGAAATCAGATCAGCCGCCAGGCAGATGCCCAAAAGTATTGCTATTTGGTTGTAAATTCTCATTGTTCCTCCATATATTACGCTTTGTTTCTCGGCTTTTGGCGGATTTTGATAAAATGCCGCCGAAAGCCACAAAATATATTATATCACTTTTTTTTTGAGAAAAAAACTGTTATAATTAAGAAAGTTAATTCCGCAAGGATTTTGAAAGGAAGGTACGCAAAATGACAGAAGAAACCAAATTATGGGGCGGCAGATTTGCCAAATCTACAGATAAATTGGTGGAAGATTTTCATTCTTCCATCAGCTTTGACCAAAAGCTTTATGTTCAGGACATCGAAGGTTCCATTGCTCATGCCACAATGCTGGGCAAGCAGGGTATCATAACCAAGGAAGAAGCTGATACCTTAGTTGCAGGTTTGAAAAGCATTATGGCGGATATTGAGGCGGGCAAAGTGGAATTTGAAGTCGGCGCCGAAGATATTCATATGAACGTGGAAAAAATTCTGACCGAAAGAGTCGGCACTGTCGGCAAAAAGCTGCATACGGCACGCAGCCGTAACGACCAAGTGGCTCTGGATTTGAAAATGTATGCCAAAGCGGAAATGCTCAATGTTTTGGATCTGCTCTGCAAGATGGAGCAGACGCTTCTTGATTTGGCGGAGGAAAACAAACATTCCGTTATGGCAGGCTATACTCATCTGCAAAAGGCTCAGCCCATCACCATGGCGCACCACCTTTTGGCGTATTTCCAGATGTTCAAGCGTGATGCCGAAAGAATTAAGGATTGTTACCGCCGTGCCGATGAATGTCCGTTGGGTTCCTGCGCTTTGGCAGGCACTTCCTTTAACATAGACCGCCGCTTTGTTGCCGGCCAACTTGGCTTTGCGGGCGTTACAGCCAACAGCCTGGACGGCGTTGCCGACCGTGATTACTGCGTGGAATTTGCTTCTGCGGCTTCTTTGATTATGGTTCATCTTTCCCGTCTTTCCGAAGAAGTTGTGCTTTGGAGCAGCAACGAGTTCGGTTACATTACTTTGGATGACGGATACAGCACAGGCTCTTCCATTATGCCGCAGAAGAAAAACCCCGATGTTGCCGAGCTGGTTCGAGGCAAAAGCGGCCGTGTTTTCGGTGATTTGATGGGACTTTTGACAATGCTGAAAGGTTTGCCTTTGGCATACAACAAGGATATGCAGGAGGACAAAGAAGCATTTTTTGACGCCGCCGATACGGTGAAAAAATGTTTGCTGGTGTTTGCGCCCATGCTGCGCACAATGCGGGTGAACAAAGAAAGAATGCATAATATTGCCAAAGGCGGTTTCATCAACGCTACTGACGCCGCCGATTATCTGGCTAACCGAGGCGTGCCTTTCCGTGAAGCTCACGCTATTGTCGGTCATTGGGTAAAATATGCCGAAGACAAGGGCGTTGGCTTGGAGGATTTGTCTTTGGACGAAATCCGTCAATTCTCCGATGTTTTCCAAGACGATATTTATCAGTACATTGCAGTTGACAAATGCGTTGCCGCCAGAAGCGTTTACGGCGGTCCCGCCGTTCCCGCTGTGGAAACTGCCATCAAAGAGGGCAGAGAATGGCTGGCAAATGCCAAAGAACTTTAAATTAAAATTATTAAAATCAGAATTATTAAAGCCGATACTTTATGGTATCGGCTTTGCTTTTGCCTGTCTGCATCGGTCGGCTGTTGCCAAAAAACAATGCGCCGTGCTATAATGATTGCAGCAAAAACCCATTGTTAGGAGCAGATAGACAGCAATATAGGTGGGTTTATAACGGATTTATGATTTATGAAGAGTGATAGTGGTAAAACGGAAAGATGTGATAATATGTCAGATAATAAGATGAATAATATGGCGAGTATCAAGAAAAAAATTTTGATTGCGGAAGATGACAGAGCTTTGGGCAATGGCGTGGCTTTGGCTTTGCAGGACGAAAAAACGGAGATTGTTTTGACCGACACTTTGTCCGCCGCCAAAACAAGCCTGGCGGCAAACAAATTTGATTTGCTGATTTTGGATATTAATCTGCCCGACGGCAGTGGCTTGGATTTGCTGAAATTCGTTAAGGAAAAACATGGCGTTCCTGTAATACTGCTGACCGCCAACGACCTGGAAACGGACGTTGTCAACGGTTTGGAGATGGGCGCCGACGACTACATCACAAAGCCCTTTTCTTTGGCGATACTGCGGGCGAGGGTGAAAAACCAGCTGCGGCGAAATGCAGGCAAAAAAAGCGGCTTGTACGAAACAGACTGTTTTCTTTTTGACTTTGAAGCGATGAAATTCAGCAAAAACGGCGCCTGCCTTGAGCTGAGCAAAACGGAGCAGCGGCTTTTGCGCATTTTGGTGGAAAACCGCGGCAACACAATGTCCCGCTCTCTTTTGATTGATAAGGTTTGGACAGACGGTGCCGAATATGTTGATGAAAACGCCCTTTCCGTTACGGTCAAGCGCTTGCGGAACAAGTTGGAGGACGAACCATCCAAGCCGCAGTATATCAAAACGGTTTACGGCATAGGCTACACTTGGCAGTACGAAAACAAAAATAAATAAAGTGTTTTTTGGGAGGCAATATGCAAATTTTTGATTATTTATGCTTGACTGCGGCGGCTGTCGCTGTTGCGGCGGCTGTCATGGTTTGGCTGGTTTGCCGCCGCCGCCGCAAAAAGCTGCTGCAATCCTTAAACAAAATGCTGGATATGGCGATTGCGGGAGATTTTAAGGAAAATACATTTGACGAAAGTCTGCTTTCCGCCACAGAAAGCAAGATGGCTGATTATTTGGCGTCTTCCCTGGTTACTGCCGCCAATCTGTCGGCGGAGCGGGATAAAATCAAATCCCTGATTGCCGATATTTCCCATCAAACCAAAACGCCTATTGCCAATATTCTGCTGTACAGCCAGCTTTTGGCGGAGTGCGTCGACGAACAAAAGGCAGATGGCTATATCGGAGAATTACAGGTTCAGGCAGAAAAGCTGAGCTTTTTGATAAATTCTCTTGTGAAAATATCCCGCTTGGAAACGGGAATTTTGGCTGTTGTCCCCGAACGCAATGATGTCGGTGAAATGTTGGAGAGTGTTACGGCGCAGGTAAGACCGAAGGCCGCCGCCAAAAACATTGAAATCAAAGCCGGGCTTTGCGGTTTGTTTTGTTACTTTGACCCCAAATGGACGGCGGAGGCTGTTTACAACATTTTGGACAACGCCGTTAAATATACGCCGCCGGGCGGCAGAATTACTGTTTCCTGCCGCAGTTACGAGCTTTTTGGCAGGATAGATATTTCTGATAACGGCGTTGGTATTGCCGAAGAGGAACAACCGAAAATTTTTACTCGTTTTTACCGTTCCCCGTCAGTTCGGCAAAGCGAGGGCGTCGGCATTGGTTTATATTTGGCACGAACCATTATCTCCGAACAGGGCGGTTACATCAAGGTTCAATCGGAGGTTGGCGGCGGGGCTGTGTTTTCGGTGTTCCTGCCAAGAGAGGCGGCAAGCCGATAAGAGGCGCAATATCGCCGCAATAAAAAAACATTTTGGTTGCTGAACGTTTATGGAAAAAATCTCATAAAAAATCTTACAAAATTGTAAGATTTTTTTTGTTGGGGAAAGAATTTAGAAAGATTTGTTTGTTATTATGATATTGTCAAGGGGAATATTGTAAAATTTGCTTTTGGAAATTTACTCTTGACAGCTAGTTTTATTGTGTGAGCTTTTGCTAAATTGAAGGAGGTAGTGTATGATGGATATTCTGGTAACCGAGAATCTGAAAAAAATTTACGGGGCAGGTGAAAACGCCGTTCACGCCCTGGACGGTGTCAGCCTGAGGGTGCAAAAGGGTGAATTTGTTGCCGTTGTCGGTACGTCGGGCAGCGGTAAATCAACCCTTTTGCATATGCTGGGTGGTTTGGACAGACCGACTTCGGGCGGTGTTTGGGTTGACGGCAGGGAAATTTTTGCTTTGCGGGATGACGAGCTGACTGTTTTCCGCCGCCGCAAAATCGGCTTTGTTTTCCAAAATTATAACTTGGTTCCTGTGCTTAACGTTTACGAAAACATCATTTTGCCCGTTCAGCTGGACGGCGAAACCCCCGATGAAAAATATATCGGGGAGATTATCGAAATTCTCGGTTTAGGGGGAAAGCTGAATAACCTGCCCAACAATCTCTCCGGCGGACAACAGCAAAGGGTTGCCATCGCCAGAGCCTTGGCGGCAAAGCCTGCCATTGTTTTGGCGGATGAACCGACGGGAAACCTGGACAGCCGCACAGGTCAGGATGTGCTGAGCCTTTTGAAAATCACGGGGCAAAAATTCAATCAAACCATTGTGATGATTACTCACAACGAAGAAATTGCCCAAACGGCGGACAGAATTATCCGCATTGAGGACGGCAAAATTGCGGGTGGTGAAAGCAATGCTTAAAGTGGATAACAAAAAGGCAATCGCCAACCTTTCCAAGAAAAGCCTGAAAGCGGGAAAAATGCGGAATTGGGTTGCCGTTATCGCCATCGCTTTGACGGCGGCTTTGTTTATGGCTGTTTTCACCATCGGCGGCAGCATTTTGGCAACAATGCAGGAAAGCACCATGCGGCAGGTTGGTACCTCCGCCCATGCCGGTTTTAAATTTTTGACGGAGCAGCAATACGAAACGCTGTGCCAAGACCCGAAAATCAAGGATATTTCTTATAACATAATTGTCGGTTTCGGTGAAAACCCTGAGCTTAACAAAACCTATACGGAAATTCGTTACACAGAGCCGAAAGCGGCGGAATGGAGCTTTGCCATGCCGACAGTGGGGCGTTTGCCGGAAAAAGGCTTGGAAATTGCCGCTTCCACGGCTGTTTTGGATGCTTTGGGGGTGCCGCATCAGCTTGGCGCCGAGGTGCCGCTGACTTTTACCGCCAATGGTGTAACTTATAATGAAAAATTTATTCTTTGCGGTTATTACGAGCAGGACATTGCCGTGAATGCCAACGAAGCCTTTGTCAGCCGCGAATACTGCGACAAGGTGGCGCCTGTTTTGCAGGTCCCTCTTTATGAGCAGGATATGCCCGACAGCAGTTACATGGCAGGTTCAATTAACCCTACCTTTTGGTTTGACAATTCCTGGAATTTGGAGCAAAAGGTGGCGGATTTGAAAGAACGCTGCGGTTTTGACGAAAACGTCAACGATGGCGTCAACTGGGCATATGCGGCGGCCGACATTGACTGGCAGTTTATTCTGTTTGCGGCGGCGGCTTTGCTTTTGATTTTGCTTTCGGGATATTTGATCATTTACAACATTTTTTATATATCCGTTTCCGAGGATATTCGTTTTTACGGACTTTTGAAAACCGTCGGCACAACGGGACGGCAGTTGAAGAAAATTGTCCGCAGGCAGGCTTTGTACCTTTGTTTGATTGGGATTCCCGTCGGTTTGGCGGCGGGTTGGCTTTTGGGCGGTTTTTTGATGCCTTTGATTATGCAGATCACCAATATCGGAAAAACGGAGACTGTTTCCGCCAATCCTCTGCTTTTTGTAGGAGCGGCGTTATTTTCTTTGGTAACGGTTTGGGTAAGCTGTCTGCGACCCTGCCGCTTGGCGGCGAAGGTTTCGCCCGTTGAGGCGGTGCGTTACACCAATGTTCGGCCGTCAAGCCGAAAAAACAAAAATCATGAAAATAATAAAAAGAAAAACCGCAAATCCCGCAGGGTTACGGCTTTTTCCATGGCTTTTGCCAATTTGCAAAGGGATAAAAAGAAAACCGCCGCCGTGGTTTTATCCCTTTGCCTTTCGATGATTTTACTGAACAGCACTTATTCTCTGGTCAAAGGTTTTGACATGGATATGTATCTGAAAGAAAAAATGCTGACTGATTTTATGGTTTGCGATGCCTCTGTCAGCAACCCTTATTCGCAGGTGGCGGTTTTGGACGGTGTCAGCGACAGTGTGTTGTCGGAAATTGAAAATTTGCAGGGTCTGACGGGCATGGGCAGCGTTTATATGCAGGAAAGCAGGCATTTGTTTAACTCCGACCAAGCATACAAAAGAGCTTTGGAGATAACTGACAGAGAGGATAAAAACGGAACATTACGGCATCCTTACGTCGATGAAAACATTCGTCTGCTCAAGGAGGAAAAAAGCATGTACTCCCATATTTACGGCGTTGACGAATATCTGTGGAGCAAACTGCAGCTTGCCGCCGACACGCCTTTGGATGCCGAAAAATTCAAAAGCGGCGATTATGTTATAGTTTCCTCTTTTTGGGATAACGGCGACGGGCGTTATTATGATGTCGGAGATAAGGTGAAAATTGATTTCGGCGGCGGCGAAAGCAAAGAGTATACGGTGCTTGCCGTCGGTGATATTCCCTATGCCGTAGGACCTCAGCATGGGCATATGCTGGATATTTATTTCACATTGCCCGCCGACGAATATTTGCGTCAGGTTGGCAAAACCAATCCTCTGACAACGAGCTTTGACGTTGAAGAAAGCTGTGTTGACCAAACTGAAGCGTGGCTTAAGGATTACTGCGAAAATACGGAGCCTAATTTGAGCTATTTGTCTCGTGCGATATTTGATGAGGAGTTTAAAAAGACACAAATGGCATTATCCGTAGTCGGCGGTTTGCTCACTTTGATTCTGGGTCTGATCGGCATATTGAACTTTATCAATGCCGTTGTAACCTCCATTTTGGCACGCCGTCGGGAATTTGCCATATTGCAGTCGGTGGGTATGAGCGGCAGGCAGCTGAAAAAAATGCTGATTGCGGAGGGCTTGTGCTATGCCGTAATCACGGTTATTTTCGGCTTGGGCTTTGGCAGTGTGATTTCCTATCTTGCAGTCAAACTGATTTCTGCGGGAATGTGGTTCTTTGTTTATCGGTTCACATTTTTGCCGCTTTTGCTTTGTTTGGCTGTGCTGCTGTTTTTTGCGGCTACGGTGCCGATAACCGCCTATCGCATTTTAGCAAAACAGAGCATTGTGGAAAGGCTCAGAACCATAGAATAAAAACAATAAATAAAAACAATATTAGTATAATATTAGTATATAATATTTTGCGTATATGATTGGTCAAATACGGCAATACTTACCTATATGATACTATTATACAAAAAGGAGAGTGTTTGCTATGCCGAAATTACAGGGAACCCAAACGGAAAAAAATTTGATGACTGCCTTTGCCGGAGAAAGTCAAGCCAGAAATAAGTACACATATTTTGGCAATATTGCCAAAAAAGAGGGTTATGAGCAGATTGCCGAAATTTTCTTTGAAACGGCTCATAACGAGAGAGAACACGCCGAAATTTGGTTTAAGCTTTTGAACAACGGTTTGAAAGATACCGCCGCCAATTTGCAGGCGGCCGCCAACGGCGAAAATTTTGAATGGACAAAAATGTATGCTTCCTTTGCCGAAGAGGCGAAAAAAGAG
>JAHZFN010000187.1:0-4500 GCA_019421315.1 Peptococcaceae bacterium
CAATCATCACCACAAGCTTGCCCTTCTGCGCCAAGCCTGTGCCTAAATTGGCGGTGGTCGTGGTTTTGCCGACGCCGCCTTTACCTGAAGTTACAACAATTACTTCACCCATAAAAAGCCTCCGTTCACTGTTCATATTACTGCAAATTCAACGTGTTGATATATTTGTAAAATAACCAAAAGCTTATTTTACGGCTTCATACTGCTCGATAACTACTCTGCCGTCCCGAATAAAAGCAATTTCAGGCTCAAAGCAAACCTTGGCGGCAATACCGTCAGGCGGCCGTGTAAAATGGTCGCTGATCCTAAGCTGGGTCGGCCGCAGCTGGAACGCCATGATACTGGCAGTTTTGTCGCCGCAAGCGCCGGCATGAACCATGCCCCAAAGAGTGCCCATAACGATTACATTACCATCGGCAATGACCTCAGCGCCGGGATTCACATCGCCCTGCACAATGATGTTGCCGTTAAATTTTATTCTTTGCCCTGAACGCAAAGATTTTTTTATCAGCAGAGAGTCGGCTTCCTCTGCTTCATAATTCCTATACACCTTATCACTTCCTTTTTGTTATTGATTTTTTATTTTAAACTATTTTTTGCTGTTTTCTAAGCTTACCGTCTTTACAAACCAAACCTGCGCCGCCGCTTTTATAGTGGCGGCTTTTTGGTTTTGTGTTCTTTGGCGTTTTTCTTTTTCGTTTAATAAATTTCTCTGCCGAAATACCTCAAACCTTTGAATTATATCGCCTTTTCACCGTAATATTGCGACAAAATACCAACAAAACATCAAGGTTAAGACATTAAAATTTCTTTTGTTCGTTTAAATTCGTTTAAATTTAAATATAAAAATATCCCGATTTCGCAAATTTTAATATTATGCTATTTTGGGAGATATTTTTATAGATATTAAAAAAAAATTTTCGGGATGATTTCAATCTGAAAATAAAAAACAAACTGACTTTTTAGAAAATCAGTTTGTTTTTTAACATTATTAAATATTAATTATAATAAATGATTAAATCCAATTTACTCAACAACCGTGGAATCAACCAGGTTGCCGTTGGAATCAAACAGATTGATACCATATGAGGTGTCCTGACCGTCTAAGCCGAAATAAGCGCTGAAAGCATCGCGGCAAACATAACCTGCCGATGTGCTACCGTGATGACCGTATTCGACAATTCCCGCAAAAGCAACTTCGGGGTCGTCATAAGGCGCAAAGGCAATGAACCAGCCGTGATAATCGGAATCACTGTTGTCGCCCTTCAAGCCTGTCTGAGCAGTACCTGTTTTGGCGCAGACAGCCACAGGATAACTGCTGAAAAGCTTTCTTGCCGTACCGCCCGTACAAACGGCACGCATGGCGTCTTTAACGGCTTTGTAATCAGACTCGTCTCCGCCCATAGTTTCAACGACAGTGGGCGCTTTTTGATAAACGGTATCATTGTATGGGTTGATGATTTTGCTCACCAAATAAGTCTGCATTCTGTTGCCGCCGTTAGCAATGGTAGCGGTAGCGTTTGCCATCTGCAAAACGGTATTGTTGACGTAACCCTGCCCCATAGACATATAGTAAGTATCGTAGACATGCCATGTATCGTTGAAATTCTGTTCTTTCCATTCGGGGTTTGCCAAAACGCCCCTTTGTTCGCTGGGCAGTTCAATACCTGTCAGCTGACCATAACCCAACTGTTTAAATACAGGCGACATATTGTCAATGCCGGCCCATTTGCCGATAGTCTGGAAATAAGTATTGCAGGAAACAGCCATGGCGCTGCTCAAATTAACGCTGTAATGCTCACCCGTGCAGGAGGCCATCGGCGGAATCCATGTGGATTTTTTGCAAATAACCGTTGTTTCTGGGTTAACAGCATTGGTAATCAATGCTGCAATGGCTGTTGACGGTTTGAACGTGGAGCCTGTAGGATAGGTTGCCTGAATGGCACGGTTCAGCAATGGCTTGGCATCATTTTCCAGATAATACTGACTTGTTTCTTCGCTCATACCCTCAATAAAATCATTGGGATTCAAGTTGGGATAAGACGCCATGGCGATAACACCGCCCGTTTTCACGTTCACCATAACGGCGGCACCGCCTTTGCATTTGGGATAAGCTCCGTTCAGCTGATTAACAATATTTTCCAATGAATTTTGCATGGCGCTTTGCACCTTGCTGTCAATGGTCAAAATCAAGGAATTGCCGGAAACAGGTTCTTCCTCCGATAAAGTCCTGATAATATTATGGTTAGAGTCAACCTCAACGGTTTTAACACCTCTGATACCGCGCAGACCTATTTCGTTGCCCTCGTCGTCGGTAAAACGCTCCATTGTCTTTTCCAAGCCCGATTTACCAATCATGTCTGTGGCCTGATAATTGTATTCCGTAATCAACTCCTCGTCGGAATCGTTTAAGGCTCCGACATAACCGATCACATGGCCTGCCACGGATTCCTGCGGATAGGTTCTCTGGGGTTCTTCGGAAATAAACAGCCCGGGAAGATCCTCACGGTGTTCCTCCAAAACTGTAATCAAACCAATATTGTCTTTGTAATTAACTCTTTTGATAACCACAGGTTCATAACCGCCGATACCTGCAGAAAGCTGTTTGCGGATACTTTCCTCCGTAATATCGGGGTCTTTTAAATATTCCGCCAAGTTTTTGGATACCAAATCCTTTTCGTCGGAGGAAAGATTTGCAATATCCACACTGATGGCAAAAACCACGGTGCTGTCTGCCAAAACGTTCATTTTGGAATCGTAAATACAGCCTCGTTTGGCGGGAGTTGTCAAAACACGGATTTGATTGTTGCTGGACTGGGTGGAATACTGCTCGTTGTTGAGAATTTGCACATTAAACAAACGCAGTCCCAAAACAATAAACAGAACCGCTACCACGCCCGCAAAAGCGCCTATGCGTAAATATAAATTTCTTTGAGTTATTTTTTTTCTGGATCTTGCACCGAACATTTATACACTGCCTTTCACAAAAACACAAATTTAGATTAAATCGCTTGAGCCTGACTTAATCTCCCAAACGGCGTTTTTTCAGATAACCGGAGCAGGCGGAACGATACACGGGCAAATAAATTATAGGCGAAATAACGCAGTTGACAATTAAACCGCCGATAATAATGCCGGCAAGCTGCTCCGAAGCCACCCAATAGCCGCCGACCAATCCAATAAGCAGGGCGTAAAGCAAATTGCCCGCAATGACGGAAACAGCGACAGAAACCAGCGGCAAAATATAGTTCTCTTTATAAAACGGACTGCCGTATCTACCGGCAAGCCAGCCTATTGCCAGCCAAACCAGCAAACCGATACCGATAAAGCGGCCGATGATCATATCCATCAAAAAACCCGATATGCCGCCTAAAATCATACCTGTTTTGCTACCGTCCAGAATACCGCCGTAAATCGGGAAAAACAGCAAAAGCTGCGGACAGAAAATTCCCCAGCCTAAATTATTCAATATGCCGTACTGCAAAATAACAGCCCCGATATACAAAGCGATTATTGTTAAAATACGCTTCTGGTTCAACATATAATTCAGCATATATGCTCCTTGAAAACAATTTCTATTTCAAATTTATATGATTTAATTTTAGATGATTTAATGCAAGCGTCTTTTGAAAAAACAAGACACCTGCATTAAGTATTTATAAAAATTCAAAATTTTATTGATTACCGCTTTCAGCATTTCCCGAAGCGGTGTCTGCAGAACCTGTGGTTGTACCGTCGGTATTTTCCGAGATTTTAGTCCCCGTAACCACCATAACCTCTTCCAGCTTGTCAAAATCGACGAAGGATTCAATCTGCGCTGTAATGGTTGTGCCGCCTGCGTCAACCTCCCAATCCTTGACATATCCTATCAAAAGACCTTTGGGGTAAACGCCGCCTAAGCCGGAAGTAATAATTCTGTCGTATTTTTGAATGGCGGAATCATACGGCAGATGAATCAATCTCATCTGTTTGTTATTGGCGGAAACGCCCTCCACAATACCGATGGCTCTGGTTTCCTGAATCATGCCGCCCACGGCGCCCTCTTGGTCCAAAATCAGCATAACCTCGGAAGTGTTGGAGGTTACGTTGATAATTCTGCCCACCAAACCGCCGTTGGCAACAACGGGCATATTCACCTTGAAGCCCATGTTTTCGCCGCCATTGATAATCATGGTGCTGTACCAGGTGCTTTGAGAACGGTTAATAACGTTGGTTGTGGAATATGTATAATCCGTCATGCTTTCCGATACAAAATTCAAAAGCTCTTTCAAGCGTTGATTTTCGTTTTGAATTTCCTCGGCGGAAACAATCTGGTTTTGCAGCTGGCTGATTTCTTTTTCCAGCTTGGCGTTTTCCTGCATAAGATTGCTCATGCCGCTCAAATACTCAGGGACAACGGAAAATTTTTCCGAGATAACGCTGGCGCCGTTTTGAAAAGGAGCCAGAATTTCCCTGATGATTTTTTCGGGCTTACTGATATTTTCTCTTTCGCCCGACGTG
>JAHZFN010000187.1:4510-4843 GCA_019421315.1 Peptococcaceae bacterium
AAACCAAAACTATCACCAGAACGGTTGTCCATATTTTTTTCTTTTTTTTATCAGAAGACAATTTATTCACTCCAAAAATTTTCAAACAACAGCTCTGAAATCTTTTTGTTTTCCGCTGCTGCCGACATATTAAAAATCAAGCCGTTAAAACATTTTGCAGACGGCGTTTTATTTTGCCGTTGTCTGCAAAACGTTGATGTTTTCCAAAACCTTGCTGGTGCCGATTACCACAGCGTTCAAAGCCTCGTCGGAAAGATGTACGGCAATGTTGGTTTCCATAGACAAAAGCTTTGGCAAGCCCCGCAGCAAAGAACCGCCGCCCGCCATCATAAT
>JAHZFN010000188.1:0-1187 GCA_019421315.1 Peptococcaceae bacterium
TCAACAAAGCAAATATTTTTTTCCAAAACGTCATTTTTCATCACCTTACAGCACCGCATAGCCGCTTTTATTTCAATATTTTAATTATCATTTTAATTATCGCCAAAGCTCTGAAATCAAGTAGACAAACGACATCGCAATCAATATATTGCAAAAACGCTTTTGAATTTTGAACTATCGTTTTTCAACTGTTGCTTTTTCCTTGGAAGCAGGCGGCATAATCTCACGTTGCCGCCATTTGCTTGCATTGGTCAAAAGTCTCGGCCGTCTGCCCAAAAGCCAAAGAGGAAAACGCAAAACAGTATCCCGCATTTCCGTTCGGCGAAAAGGAGCAAAGGGCGCAAAATACGGCACACCGAAAGAATGCAGAGAAATCAAATGTACCAATATCAGCATGGTTCCCATAAAAATTCCCAGAAAACCAAGCCACCAAGCCAGTAAAATCAAACCCAAACGCAAAACGGTTGCGGCATCAGTCATGGCATCCACAACGAACATGGCAATGGCAGTAAAAGCGACAATAATAATCACCGGCGCCGAAATCAAGCCGGCGCTGACCACAATATCGCCGATCACCAAACCGCCGACAATGCTGATGGCAGAACCAACGGGCTTCGGCAGACGGATTCCCGCCTCCCGCACCACCTCGTAAAGCAGGGTTACCAACAGCACCGAAACGCCTGTGCTGAAAGGAGTATTCACCTCCGCCTGCCACATACTCAAAAGCAGCTTGTAGGGTATCATTTCGTGATGATATGTTACAACGGCAACATACAAAGCCGGCGCAAAAACCGCAATGCAAAACGCCAGATAACGCATGGCTCGCACCAGCCCCGCAAAATACGGCCTGGAATAATAATCCTCGGCGCTTTGAAAATTTTCCACAAACACCATCGGCACCGTCAAAACAAAAGGCGTGCCGTCAACCAAAACCGCAACTCTGCCCTCCAGCATTTTGGCGGCAACCTTGTCGGGTTTTTCGCTGTTGGCGATGGTGGCAAAAGGCGAAAAGGGATTGTCCTCTATCAGCTGTTCAATATAGCCGGATTCCAAAACAGCATCGATTTCCACGGCCTCCAGCCGCCGTTTCACCTCATTAACCAGTCTTTTCGGAGCCAAACCTCTGACATACGCCACAGCCACATTGGTGCCGCTTTCCGAGCCTTTTTTTACCATTTCAAAAGCCA
>JAHZFN010000188.1:1197-3137 GCA_019421315.1 Peptococcaceae bacterium
ACGGCGGCGCAGCATGGCCATATTGGTTTTGATATTTTCGATAAAGCCCTCTCTGGAACCGCGCACTACAACTTCGGTCTGCGGTTCGGAAACGCCCCTTTTATCGAAAGATTTCAAGTCGGTGCTGACCGCCGACGCAAAACCGTCAATTAAAATTCCGCAGTCACCCGAATACAGCTTTTCCAGCAAATCTTCGCAGGTTGTATGCTCAGCCATATCGGGAATATACAGCACCCGCTCCGCCAGCTCCATCGGGGTTAAGCCTGCCGTCTCCCGATTCAGCAGCAGAGGCTCCAGAATAAAGCGGCTGACGGCATCCTTGTCCGTCATACCGTCGATGTATAAAATAACCGCCTTGCGGTTGTCGGCAAAAATTACGTCACGAAAAACCATATCGGTATTTTCGCCCAAAATATATTTCAAATCAGCCAAATTAACAGCCAGCTCCTTGGTCAAAGCGATGGGCTGAGGTTTGTTCCAAGCCATAATTATCCTCCCAAATCAATCCCTGCGTATTCATTGGATATTTTATATTTTTACCGAAAACGGCGCCGAATATACATATTAACGACAAAGCTCTGCCTGACCTCAAAGATAAAAATACCCGATACAGTCAAGCCGTATCGGGTATTTTTATCTGTTATTTTTATCTGATATATAATCCAATATATCAAATTTGCTTTTTAAAGAATAGACATAAACCAAGCCACTGTTTCGGGGTCTTGATGTGAGAAAAAGAGACTCTTTTCTTCATCCAAGGCTTCCAGTTTTGCCATTTCTTCGCCCGTCAGTTCATGAATTATTTCGGCGGCAATTTCCGTGTTGCCGACAGCCAGTGTTTTAATCTGACCGTTTACATAGTTTTCGTCTGCTCCGGAATAAAAAGCAATCAATTTATTCGCCATTTTTCAAACCGCCTTTCCTTGTTTACTATACTTAAATTATAGCAATGCCTGCCTTGACAGGGAATATCGTATATGTTATCATTGCATAAACCAAAAGTTAATAGTAATCGGAGGTTTAATCATGTATAATCCCATGCTTGCACACTGCTGACAGTTGCGGAATGCGGCAGCTTCACCAAGGCGGTGGAAACGATAAAAAAGCTAAACGGCTGACCTCAGCCCTTTTAAACAATAAAACCCTCGCAAAAGCTTTTGCTTTCTGTGAGGGTTTTGTTTCATGCCAATTAATTTCATCAGAGAAAAACCTATTGATTGTGTTGCGGTTTTATATTCTCCCGGCTTGGTCTTTATAATTTACTTATTTTTTGCTTTGGATTTTTTCGGTTTGGGAGCAGGCAGTTCATCATACATCTTCTCAAAAATTCTCCGCAACAAATCTCTGTTGTCAACATCCTCAACCAAAATCATGTCTTTGGCACCTTCATACGGCGGCTCCAGCGGCGCATTGGGAAGCATTTCCTTAACAGATGCCACAGGCTTCAGCAAAAGACGATCGTCACAAACATAAGCCGCAATTTTGCCTTTGTAATAAATAATATATTCTCCCATCATCATGCGGTAAGTAATTTCCGACAATCCCGATAATTGGTCCAATATAAAATTCAAATATTCCTTGCTTGTCGCCATAACACGTCTCCTTGCTAAAAAACAATATCATTTCTTTTGGTTATGAAAAAAATCTTTCACACAAAAAAAATAGCCCCAACTTTAAGCTGGGGTCTTGTGGTGCCGAAGGCGGGACTTGAACCCATTTCAAACACATATTTAGCAGGCATTTTTCTTAAATATGTGTAGTTTCAAGTGCAGTCTATCCTTGTTCACCTTTAAAAAATACACCCCAATTACAGATATTATATCACCCTCACAATATTTGCATTTCGGTATGAATAGATTTAAAATTTAAACAATATTCGGGTTTGTTGCAAGCGCTAATATCTTACAGGAATACTGGATTTTTGAATACTGTTTTCATTT
>JAHZFN010000189.1 GCA_019421315.1 Peptococcaceae bacterium
AGGGGCGAAGCCTGCGGTTTGGTGGCAACCAAAGCCGACAAAATCAGCCGCGGCGCCAGGCAGAAAAATATTTCGGTAATCAGCAAGGTTATGAACGTTCCCGCCGATGAAATTTTGGTTTTTTCTTCTGTCAGCAAAGAGGGCAAAGAAGAACTTTTGGCGGCAATTGAGGCTTGTTTGGCGAGTCTTGAAGAAGCAGAGGAAGAATAACAGCGCAGAAATTGCCGATTGATTTTGGCAGGCGGCGGCAAATTTGTTTTTAGGAGAAGCCATGGCAGAAAAAAATACTTACAAAATACTTTTTATCGGAGACGTCTGCGGCAGACCGGGGCGGAAGATGCTGGAGGATAATCTGGCGAAGCTGCAATGGGAGCATGATATAGATTTTACTGTTGTCAACGGCGAAAACGCCAGCGGCGGCAGGGGCATGAATTGCAAGGCATACGGTTTGTTTAAGGATTTGGGCGTTGATGCCGTAACCATGGGTAACCACACCTGGGATAACAGGGATATTTTTAATTTCATAGACAAAGAAAAGAATATTGTCCGCCCTTTGAACTATGCCAAAGGCTTGCCGGGCGTGGGGTATGCCGTTTTGCCGATGGGCGATCTGTGGGTTGCCGTAGTCAGCTTGATTTGCCGAACCTATATGAACAATGTTGTGGCGGATTGCCCGTTTGCCGCTGTTGAGGAAATTCTTCCCGTTTTGCGGGAGCAGGCCGGTATAATTTTGGTGGACGTGCACGGCGAGGCGACTTCCGAAAAAATTGCTTTGGGGCGTTTTCTGGACGGCAAGGTCAGCGCCGTTATCGGCACCCACACCCATGTTCAAACCAACGATGCCGCAGTTTTGCCAAAGGGTACGGCATATTTGTCCGATGCGGGCATGACGGGGCCCAAAGAGTCGATTTTGGGTATGGAAATTGAAACCATTATCCAAAAATTCCGCACGGGAAAACCGTATAAATTTCAGGTGGCGGACGGAGATTTGCAGCTGAACGGCGCTGTTATTACCGTGAACGCCGCAGGCAAAGCCGAGGATATTGAATTGATTAATATAGAACAGAGTTCTTTTTAAATAAATCGGCATAAACATTAACGAAAACAATTTTATCGAAAGAGTTGATGTTTGTGCTGAAAAATTGTTATGATATGCTTTATGTTGCCGATGCCCATATTGATACGGCAACTGCCTGTGGTTCCGATTTTTATATTAATCCAAAATGCCAAGCCGATTTGCAGAGAGTGAGCAAATTTTTGAATTTGCAGATTTTTGCTTTTTGGCAGCGGCCGCAAAACAAACCGTGGTCTGAGTGGCAGTCTTTATGCCGCAGTCATACCGCTTTTACCGACGCCGTTTTGGCGGCGGCGGGAGTGGATATTCTGCGCAGTGGCGAGGAGCTTTGCCGTACAGATACAACATGGGCGGTTTTGGCTTTGGAGGGGGCGGATTGTTTCGCTTGGCTTCGGGACAAAAAGTATTTTTTTGATTATCTGCAAAAGGCAGGCTTTAAAATTATCGGGCTTTTTTGGAACAACGATAATTGGCTGGGCTGCGGCGCTGACAGCAACGAAAATCCCGCCGCCGACTTCGGTATGCGTTTCAAAGGCAAAAAATTTTTGGCAGATTTGGCGGAATATCCTTTTGTTTTAGATTTGGCGCACAGCTCGCGGCGCAGTTTTTTTGAAGCTGCCGCCGTTTACCAAAAGCCTTTTATGGTCAGCCACAGCTGCTGTGCTGCCCTTTGCCCGCACAAAAGAAACTTGACAGACGAACAGCTGCGGCTTTTGGGAAAAAGAAACGGCTTTTTGGGGATTGCCTTTTATCCTTATTTTTTGAACGGAACGGCAAAGGCGACAGCGGAAGATATTTGCGAACATATTAAATACGCTGTGAATTTGGCGGGCGGTGATACCGTTGGTTTAGGTTCCGATTTCGACGGTATGGATATTTTGCCCGTCGGCATGACGGGCTGCGAAAGTTTGCCGCTGCTTGCCGAAAAGCTGCACAGCGGCGGTTTGAAATACGATATGATAGAGAAAATTATGGGATTGAATTTGAAAAGATTTTTGCAGAATAACCTGTAATCCCTTTTAAATATTTTAGATGAAAGCACAAGGCTCGGAATTGCGAATTGCTGCAAACGGGCATTTGCCGAAAAAAGTAAGGTGAATACTATGGATTTTGATATGCACGTTCATTCTACGGCATCGGACGGCGTTTTTTCGCCGCAGGAATTGGTTAAATGGGCGAAAAGAATAGGTCTGACGGGTCTTGCCATAACGGACCATGATTCCGTGGACGGTTTGGACGAAGCCGTTGAATACGGCAAAAAATACGGTGTAAAAGTTGTGCCCGGTATTGAAATCAGCTGCAAATTTGCGGGAACGGAAAAGTCCGTTATGGAGGTTCATATTTTGGGCTATTTCATTGATTACAAAAATCCGTCTTTTGTGAAAAAGCTGGAGGAACTTCAGGCAATGCGCCGCAACCGTGCCAAAAGAATTGTGGCGGAGCTGAAAAAATACGATATTTTTGTCGATGAGGTTTTTTTGCAGCAGTATGCCATCAGCGGTTCGGTGGGCAGAGCGGTGATTGCCAGAGAAATGGTCAAGGCGGGCTATGTCAGTTCCGTTGCCGAGGCTTTTGAAAAATGGCTGGGCGAGGGTAAACCGGGTTATGTTCCGAGAGTTAAAATCCGCCCTAAGGAAGCTATCGACTTGATACATGCCGTCGGCGGCGTCGCTGTTTTGGCGCACCCTGCTTTGAACGAGGATGACAGTACAATATCGCCTTTGGCAAAAGAGGGCTTGCAGGGCGTTGAGGTTTATCATCCCGCCCATAACGAGGAACA
>JAHZFN010000190.1 GCA_019421315.1 Peptococcaceae bacterium
TCTGCTCCATGATATTGCCGCTCACAAAATTGAAAACCGCAAAAGCGCTTTGATTGAAAACGGTTCTTGGGCTCCTGCCAGCGGCGGTTTGATGAAAGAAATTCTTGCTAAAACTCCCGGCACGGAATTTATCGATAATGTGTTCACGGTAAAATCCGCTTTGAAAGCCGATCAACTGGCGCAGCTGGACGCTTTGGCAGACAGCATTGCCCAATCCGTCGGCAAGCCGAAATCTGCTGTTGCCGACAACAAAGACGGCGAAATCAATCCTGCCTCCATGTTTAAGCTTTCCTACGGTTTATTTGTGGTTACTGTAAACGACGGAACCAAAGACAGCGGCTGCATTGTCAACACCGTAACACAGCTGACGGACAGCCCCAAGCGCATTACGGTTGCCGTTAACAAAGCCAACTATACCCATGATGTAATTAAGAAAACAGGCGTGTTCAATGTATCTGTATTATCTCAGGATGCAACCTTTAAGCAGTTCCAACAGTTTGGTTTTTGCAGCGGCCGCGATACCGATAAATTCGCCGATGTTGCTTATGACAACAGAAGCGCCAACGGTTTGCGCTATGTTCCCGAAAACACCAACGCTTTCATTTCCGCCAGGGTTGTGGACAGCCTGGAATATGAAACGCACACTCTGTTTATCGCTGATGTGACGGAGGCTCAGGTTCTTTCCGACGTTCCCTCTGTAACCTATGCTTATTACTTCGACCACATCAAACCGAAACCGCAGCCCACAGCCAAAAAGAAAAAAGGCTGGGTTTGCAAAATCTGCGGTTATGTTTACGAGGGTGAAGAACTGCCGCCTGATTTCATCTGCCCGCTTTGCAAACACGGCGCCGATGATTTTGAACCCCTCGGCTAAAAATCCGGAGCTTTGGTTAAATAAAAGCTTTTTGAGGCTTGCATTTTAAACAGCAATGTGATATAATGCAGAAAATAAAGAGTTTCGCAGGTCTTAAGCGACCTGTTTATATAGAAAAAGACACCGAAATTTTGCTCGGTGTCTATTTCTTTTTTATTAGCTCATTTGTATTATTAATCTGTAACTTCGCCCTCTTCGCCGCCGACGTATCCTATGCGTTCTTCTTCCACCACCATGCGCACGATGATGGCGGCAATTTCACTGCGTTTGATGTTGGTATTGGGCAGGAAGTTAAATTGACTGTCGGAGCCCTGTAAAATGCCCGCATTGTAAAGCTTGTAAATATCGCTGCCGTTTATGTCGGACATTTTGACATCGGGAATAAAGCCGTCGGTGTAGCCGTGCAAATCCGTCAAATCGGTGCTTGGCAGACAATCGGCAAAAATATCCGCAAACTGAGAACGAGTGGCGTTTTGGTTCCATTTTTCCAAATAAGCTTCATCAACAAAGCCTTTGTTTATGGCATAATCAAAGTAGGGTCTGTACCATTTTCCCTGGTAATCGCTGTAATCTTCAATTTCTCCCAAAGTGGAAATTTGATTAATGCGAGTTGCCAAAACCACAGCCTGGGCAATGGTCATCGGCTCGTCGGGACCGTATTCAGTTTCGGAAACGCCTTTGATTAAGCCCAAAGCGTAGGCAGTGCAGACATAATCGGTATACCAAAGGTTATCCTTAACGTCGGAAAAAGGGTTGAGGGCGATAATGCTGGGTATCGTCAGGGAGTAGGTGGAGAGAACCTCTTGTTTGTTTACAATTTTTTTACCGATTTCATAAGCGTCATTTCCCATGCATATAGTAAAAGTATAGGCTCCGCCTTCAGTTACTTCAATGGTTGCCGAGGCGGAAGTGTGTTCGCTTGTCAGGTCATGGTCGGCAAAGTAAATTCTTTCGTAGGGCTTGCCGTTTTTGCTTACCAAAAGATAAACGTTTTCCACATAGCTCAAGCCGTAGTTTTTGCCTGCCATGGGAGAAATAACAGTTGTAACCTTGTATCCTTTGTCCGTTTCTTTGGAGTAATATTTGGCGTTGACATCAAAATCACCGGCTAATGCTGTTGTTGCTGACATTGCCAAAAGCAAAAGTGCCGTCAAAAAAACAGTAATAATTCTTTTTCTCATTTGTTTAGACTATACCTCCTGTCACAAAAAAACTAAATGTTACTATTGGGCAGCTACCATTATAATAATTATATTATGAGTATTGTCCAAAGTCAATTTGTTATAAGTCAGAAAAAGCCGAAAGATCGTGAATTTACCCGTTTTTTCGGCTTATCTTTTATTTATTCATATATTTTAAGAAATCGTTGAAATTTCCTTCGGAAAACACTCTGATTTTATGTTTTTTCAAAAGATAGGCGCAGACACCCGTGCCGTTGACTTTTTTGCCGCTGAAGGTGCCGTCGTAAACCTGATGGGAACCGCAGGAGGGACTTCTTTCTTTCAACAAGGCAATTCCGGCGCCTGTTTCTTCGGCTTTGGCAAGAACTTCTTCGGCGCCTTTTATAAAAGCTTCTGTGTAATCCTCGCCGTTTTTGCCGATAACTTTGGCATCGCCGTCCCAAACTGCTTTGGCGCTGCCGCCGTCGATTTCACCGGGGGAACGGGGGATGGGCAGACCGCCCGAAACCTCCGGACAGACGGCAAAGTAATCTTTGCCCTCGGTTTTGTCCTTTAAAAATTCAAGAACCCTTTCGTCGGCTTTGGCTTCGCCGTTATAACGGCATGGTTCACCCAGCAGGCAACGGCTGATCAAAATAGGTCTTGTTTTGGCGGGGTTCGTGTTGATTTTTGCTTTCTTTTGGGTGCACCATTCGTTTTCCGGCACATTTTGCAGGGCACGGAGCATTCTGTAACGAGCCTGGGGACAAAACTCCGAAACTGCCGTTATGGTGCTTTTCATATCCTCCCGCTTGGTTTTGCCGTTGGCGGGACAGCAGCTGGCAACAACGGGCAGTTTTTCCTGCGCCGCAAAGGTGCGTATGGTTTGCTCCCGAATATAGATTAAGGGGCGGATAACGGTTACGTCCTGATTGGAAAGATAGGTTACGGGCTTGAAAGAGTCCACTCTGCCCTCGAAGCACATATTCAGCATGAGAGTT
>JAHZFN010000020.1 GCA_019421315.1 Peptococcaceae bacterium
CTGTCAAGAGCCAACATCCGAGAATTGCATTTTTCGGCTTTTTCCCCTATAACCCGCAAAGCATCGGCGTTTCGGGTTCCCGTAATAACAGGCTTGCCCTCTTTGATAATGCCTGCCTTGACAGCGGCAATTTCAGCGATGGTATTGCCGATATAATCCATATGATCCATGGCAATGTTGGAAATAATCGAAAGCTGGGGAATAATAACATTGGTGGAGTCGATAGAGCCGCCCAAACCAACCTCCATAATGGCATAGTCAACGTTTTCATCAGTAAAATACTGCAAAGCCATGGCTGTATTCACTTCAAATTCCGTCGGCGGTTCCGAACCCTCCGCTTCCATTTCGTCCAGCAGAGGTTTGATTTTTGTAATCAAATCCGCTACCTTTTGTTCGGGAATCTCAACGCCGTTAATCCTCATTCTTTCCGTATAAGAATGTAAATGGGGAGAAGTAAACGTCCCCACTTTATAGCCGTTATACTGCAAAATTTTCGAAAGATAAGCCAGCGTTGAGCCTTTGCCGTTGGTTCCGCCGATGTGAATATATTTAATCTGTTTGCGGTGCGGATTGCCCATTTTTTCCAAAAGTCGTTCAATCCTCTGCAAACCGAGATTGATACCGAAACGGGTTCTGTCCCGCAAAAAATCCATTGCTTCTTCAAATGTAAATTGTCGGTTCATTTTTTTAAACTCCCATTTATAAACTAAATTTTATTATACCATATTTTCCTTTTCAATAAAAGACAGCCAAACTGAATTTTAGGTGAATTATGAAAATGTTTTCGCTAAAACAGTTAAATAATATCTAAATAAAAGCTAACTGAAAAAATTTGCTTTACAATGGAATAAATATCGACAAAAACATTTTTTTATCATTGATTTAACACATTTTTAATGATATAATCATTGTTAGATACACTGACTGTACAATTAGTTCGGTTGTATAAGGTTTCAATGTTGTTATGTTATTATTTGTAAACGTTTTGGAGGTAATATTTAGTTATGAAAAAGTCAAAAAAACTACTATCGGCGCTTATTGTTATAGGATTGCTAATAGCTATAATCCCCGCCTCGGCATTTGCCGCAGGCATGAGTTTTAAAGATGTCAAATCTAACGCCTGGTATTATAACGATGTGCAAAAAGCCTGCAATATGAATTTAATCAACGGCAAAACAGATACGTCATTTGATCCGAACGCCAATTTGACATATGCGGAAGCGATCAAATTAGCCGCCTGCATGAACCAAAAATATTTTGCAGGCAGCGTAACCCTTACCAACGGCAGCCCGTGGTATCAAAGCTATGTTGACTATGCCAAAGAAAAAGGCATAATCAGCAAGGATTATGACTGGAACGCTCCCGCCACCCGTGCAGGATATATGG
>JAHZFN010000191.1 GCA_019421315.1 Peptococcaceae bacterium
AAGACAAAATTACCATGGAGCCAACCATGACTGATGTGAAGAAAACCTGAGAGTAGGCGTAGGATTTGACGGAACGTAAATTGATTAATCCCAAAATCAGCATGAGGATAACCGCCCAAACCCAGCCGTCAATGGGTAAATTGGGGAACAGATATTTGGCGAGAACATCGCCCGCCACAAAGGATTCCGCCGAATTTGTCAAAATAGATACGGAAAAATAACCGTTTAAAACTGCCATAATGCCGAGACCATAGCCCATGGCGGGCAGTGTGTAGTGGTTTATGCCGCCTGCTGCCGGCAAAATTCCCGAAAGCTCGGCAAAGGTGAACGCAACGCAAATGTTCAAAAATGCCGCAATTATCATGGAAATCAAAAATGCAGTGCCGCCCGAACCGAAGCCTTCGCCCATCAGAGTTAATGCTGATGAGGAAACAACAATCCCGATTGCCGTGGCGACGCAGGGGATAAAACCTATTTTCTTTGTTGCCATACAAAAAACACCTCCATAATATAAATATCAATATAAATCCTTTTTATTTGCACAATGTTTGCCGTTTAGCGGAAGTCCGACTTTTAAGTTTTCTTGATATTTTTTTCTCCATAGTTATCACAAAACTTTTTTTCGAACTGCGCTTTTGACCATTGTTTGCAAATTGCAGCTTTGAATGATATACTAAGAATATGGTTCTTCGTTAATTTGTTAAGATTGAGTTTGTTAATAGATGATATGACAGCAGAGCAAAAAATATGAAGCAAAAAATATAAGTCAAAAACATAAAGTTGAAAAACTACAAATGTTTTGCGGTGTTTTCGGTAGGACAAAGCCTTGGAAAAATGCTGAAACGCTTAATTATAAAATATATAACGGTAAATTTTGATACGCCGTTATTAATATGTTATATTTTCGAAATGAAGCAGGTGTGATTATGAATTATATTGATTTTTTAAAAGACGAATTGAAAATTGCCGAAGCGGGCGGCAGCTACGCTGTTGTAACCATTACCGATACCTTTGGTTCAACCGCCAGAAACAACGGTAAAATGTTGGTGCTGCCCGATAAAAAAATTATCGGTACCATCGGCGGCGGCTATGTGGAAAAGCTTGCTGTTGACGATGCCGTGCAGTGCATAAAAGGCGGTAAGGGTACTTTCAAAACTTATGATATGTCGGGCATGGCTTTGGAAAGCGGCATTATCTGCGACGGTGTTTTCAAGGTTTTGATCGAGGTTTTCAACAGCAAACCGCTGTTGGTGATGGTGGGCGGCGGTCATGTGGGCGGCGCTTTGCTGAAGCAGGCGAAGCTGGTTGGTTTTGGCGTTATGCTGATTGATTCCCGCGATGATGAGAAAATCGCCGATAAAATAGCCTTGGCGGATACCTATGTTCATGTTGAGGATTTTGCCGAGGATATTCCCAAGCTGACAATTCCCGACGGCTCTTTTTATGTTATCGCAACATGGGGGCATCATTTTGACGGGCAGGCTCTCTATGGCGTTTTACAGCAAAATTCGGCGTATATCGGCATGAT
>JAHZFN010000192.1:0-992 GCA_019421315.1 Peptococcaceae bacterium
GATATAAGTTACAGGTACCATATCCTTAATATCAAGCTTGCAGTTTTCGTTTAATTCCCTGCGCAGTTCGGGAAAATTTTCTTTTTTCAAAGAAAGCCCCGCTGCCATCGGGTGGCCGCCGAAAATATCCAGCAAATGACTGCATTCCACCAAAGCCTCAAACATATTATAACCCTCGATGGAACGGCCTGAACCTCGGATAATGTCTTTGTTGGAGGCGAAAACAAAAGTTGGACGATAATACATTTCCTTAATTCGCCCCGAAACAATGCCGGCAATGCTTTCGTGCAAATTCGGCTGGTGCACCAAAATAACCTTGTCGTCATAAAGGCGTTCGGCTTCAATGGTTTTTTTGACCATTTCCACACCCTCGTTGGACAGATTTTTGCGGGAGTTATTCAAATCTACCAGCTGGTTTGCCAAAGCCATAGCCTGGCTTTCCGATTCCGACAAAAACAAATTTACGGCAATATCAGCCAGCTCCAAACGACCGCTGGCGTTAATGCAGGGACCGATAATAAAGCCTATTTGGTATGTGCCGATTTCCTTTTCCAACAAGCCGTTTACCGCCAAAAGACAGCGCAGACCTAAATTTTCTGTTTTGTTAATTACGGACAGTCCGTATTTCACCATAATACGGTTTTCGTCCGTCAAATCCATGATGTCGCATATGGTGGCGACAATAGCCAAGGAGAGATATTCTTCGCCGTCATTCCGCCAGTCCTTGCCTGCCAGCATATACAAATATTGGGTCAGCTTATAAGCAATGGTGCCGGCACACAGGCATTTAAAGGGATACGGACAGTCTGCCTGCTTGGGATTAATGATGGCATCGGCATTTGGCAAAATATATTTTGTCTGCCCGTTTTCCATTTCAAAAGGAACCTCGTGATGGTCGGCAATAACAACCGTCATGCCCAGGCTTTTCGCCAAATCCACCTGTTCAAAAGCGGAAATACCATTGTCGCAGGTAAGGAGGAGCCCCACTCCCT
>JAHZFN010000192.1:1002-1322 GCA_019421315.1 Peptococcaceae bacterium
CTCTGCCGCCAAATCACGAACTGCCTGATTGTTTAAGCCGTAGCCCTCGGTTTCGCGGGCGGGAATATAGTATCTGGCGACACCGCCCAATCTTTTGATTGCCAACATCAAAATGCTGGTTGAGGTAATGCCGTCTGCATCGTAATCTCCAAAAACCGCAATTTTTCTGCCCTTTTTGATGGCATCCAGAATAATGCGGCAGCCTTTGTCCATATCCTTCATCAATTTCGGGTCATGGAGAGCCCCCATCGACACATTGAAATATCTTTGAATTTTTTCTTTTGTATCATATCCCCGAACAGCCAGCAGCTGCCCGATAA
>JAHZFN010000193.1:0-249 GCA_019421315.1 Peptococcaceae bacterium
TATCCGTCGTGTAGTAACGGATACCGATGCTGCGTTCTTTTCCGGGGGGTTTCAGCAAGCCTCGGATTTCGTAATTCAAAATCATGCGTCGGGTTACGCCGATGGATTTGGCAACTTCGCCTATACTCAGAAGGTTTTCGTATTTTTTTTCGTGTTTTTTCATAAAATTCTCCAAAAGGTCTTGTATCGTACATTAATGTACGGTGTATTCTTATTGTAGCATGTAATTATTTTATGTTCAAGATGTTT
>JAHZFN010000193.1:259-2360 GCA_019421315.1 Peptococcaceae bacterium
TTTTTTGCGTTATTGCTCCGACGGAAAAGTTGATTTTTTTATTAATATTGCGGTTTAAATTATGGCTTTTGCGGACTTGCCGCCGTTTTCATTTTGAATATAATTGTATTTTTCATGTGGTTATGCAATGTAAACTTCGTTTGCCCTGGGGGGGACTTCGTTTATTTTATATATCACTTGCGGCAGATGATATAGCTGTCGAATTGTCAAAACCCGCCGTTTGAGCAAGGCGGTGGGAAAACCGATGCCAATGAGGAAGGTTTTAAGGTAAAGGCTCTCAAGGAATGACTCAAGGAAAAATGCCGTGCGGGAAGATATAGGCACGGCGCTGAAAATCCTAGCCTTCGTCATTGGCAGAAAATCGGTTGTCTGAAAAATCTTTAATTTATTTAGTTTTCTTTTTCGGCATTTCATTTTTGTATTGCCGTGACCTCATTAAATAAAAACAGAAGCGTTTTTGAGCGCTTCTGTTTTTTATTGTTTATTGGCTTATTGGCGGGTTTGGGCGGAATGCGGAAAGCTTGGCAAATTAATCGTTTTGCTCGTTTGTCATGCGGCGGACGGGAATATTGATTTCCGTTACAAATTTTTCGGGGTCATTGGTTATGCCGTAATCAATCATAGTGATTTCTCTGGAAAAATCCACAGCCTGCAGATTGTTGCTTTGGATATATGACATAAACTTTTCGTATTGGGCCGGAGATTGGTCGTGGCTGCCCTTGAAACGAACCGAAACACAATCTGTTTGCGGTAAAAGCATGGCACCGCCGCTGTATTTGTCTTCATCGTCCAAAAGAAGAAAAACTCCGTCGTATTGCGAAAATTGTCGGCGGTACAAATTGTCGGCGGCAATGCCGACACCAACTTTGCCGAGAAAAATCAAGGCTTCTGCCTGCTTTTCCTCCAGGCGGCGGATGGGCATTTCCATATCAAAGGCGTTGTTGATGTCCAGTGTGCTTTCCACCCAAACCAGACGGCAGGGCGGCAAACTGCGCAGTTTGATAGCGTCCAAATCGGAATTTTGGGCATCCTGCAGCCGGCGCAGTCTGTTGTCAATTTTTCTTTCAATTCGTTTCAGCTGCTGCTGTTTGGCAACAACGGCAGCTTTTTGCTGTTTAAGCTTTTCTTCAATATTTTGAATGTCTCGGTTGCGCAGAAAATCGGCAATTTCCTGCAAAGGCATATCCAAAGCCCGTAAATAACGGATGGTGTTCAGCACCTCGAATTGTCCTGTGCTGTAATAACGGTAGCCTGTTTGTGTGTCTGTTTTTTCGGGTTTTAAAAGCCCTAAATTTTCGTAATGGCGCAGACTGCCGACACTGATATGAAACATTTTTGCCACATCGCCGATTTGAAAAAGCTTTTGATTTGCCATGGTTTACCTCTCGTTTGGAATAATTTTTTTCAGGATCTTTGGGGCAGCTTGCCCTTTTTTCTGAGAACGACAAAGGCGACTATGCAGACGGTAACGGACACCAAAGAGCCTGCCGCTGTTGCCAAACCCATGGGCAGGAGAGTGTTGGCAAAAAACTTTGATGTCAAATAAACGCCCGGTATTCTGGCAAAAACAATCGCTGTTATGTTGTGCAGAAAGGAAATTTCCGATCTGCCGCAGGCGCAGAAATAGCCGCTGAAGCAGAAGTGTATGCCTGCAAAAATGCAGTCCCAAATGTAGCCCCGCAGATATTGCCCGCCCGACAAAATAACGCCTTGGTCAGGCGTGAACAGCGACACAACGCTGTCTGCTGCGAACTGCATAATGACGGCAATGATAATGCCGAAGCTGACTGTTATGGTTATGCCGTAACCCAAGGTCTGCACGGCTCGCTGCGGTTTGCCTGCACCGATGTTTTGCGCTCCCAGGGCGGAAACCGTCGAAAGCATGGAGGAGGGAACCAGAAACAAAAAGCTGATGATTTTTTCCACGATGCCGACGGCGGCGGCGTCGGTCAGTCCTCTTTGGTTAGCGATGACGGTGATCACGATGAAAGCAATCTGAATCAGACCGTCCTGCAAAGCAATGGGTATGCGGATGTTTAAAATGGGTGCGGGGATGGGTGTGGTTAATTTGAAATGGCTTGTGCTGGCGGCCGGGGAGGTG
>JAHZFN010000193.1:2370-4439 GCA_019421315.1 Peptococcaceae bacterium
GGGCAATGATAACGCTGATGGTTTGGGATATTGTGGTGCCGAGGGCGGCGCCTGCAGGTCCCATATTCAGGGCGCCGATGAACAGATAGTCCAGGGCGATGTTGAAAACGCAGGCGACGGCAATGAAATACATGGGGCTTTTGGAATCTCCCAAGCCGCGGAAAATAGAACTGATGATATTATAGGCTGTGATGAAAGGAATGCCGATAAAGCAAATTTTCAGATAGGTGATTGTACCCGCAACCGCTTCGGTCGGTGTGGAAATCAGTGACACGATGGGTTTGACACAAAAAAGCAGAAGTACAGTTAAAACCAGAGAGGCAATCATGAAAAGGGTCGCTGTGTTGCCAATGCAGGCGGCGGATTTGGTGCGGTTTTTGGCGCCGACGGCTTGTCCGATGGTTACGGTTGAACCCATGGCAAGCCCCACAATCATCACGGTCAGCATATGCATAACCTGGCTGCCGATGGAAACAGCCGTTGTCGCCTCCACGCCGTCAAACTGCCCGATGATAAACAGATCCGCCATGCCGTAGAGGGTTTGCAGAAAATATGACAATAGATACGGCAGGGAAAAATAGGTGATATTTTTCAAAACGCTGCCCGTTGTGCGGTTTTTTTCTAAGACCATTTTTTTATGTTCCTTATATCAACAAAATTTTCAACAAAATGAGTTGCTTTATTTCTCGGTAAATTATTTGCAAGATACTCGTTTTTTGAATTATTTTAATTTATGTTTATGGTAAGCGGCGTTTTGTCCGCAGTTATTTACCAATATATTATAAACATTACAACTGTTGTAAAGTCAAGGTTTGTGTGGATTTATTTTTGGTTTGCCGTGTGATTTTTTATGAAGTCGTCGGCGCACCGGGCGGTAAGCTTCATCAAAACCGTGTTTTATTGTTTTGATAAAAAATATTTGCCGAAAATTTATAAATTCTATTGACAAGTAAACGAACGTTTACTGTAATTGTAATGAAGTGAACGGTTGTTTACCTTGCTGTGCGGTCGGATTAATGTGCCTGCTCAAGGCGGCATTTTCGGCATAACCCTTATGCTTTGGATTTGTGTGCAATTTTGCATATTCCCGCTGAATTATATGTCGACACTGTATTTTGTGTTTGGACTTGCCCAGGCTTTGACGGCGTTTTTGGCGTTGAAAAACAGTTCGGCGGCGGACTTTGCACACAGCCGTTAGATTGGAGGAGAAAAATGATTTTTGTTGTATTTCGGCTGTTTTGGTCTGAAAAGAGGCATATTTTATATTTTTTTGCTTAAAAGGCAGAGCAATGTTAAGAAATCGGATTTTTTTTGCTGTACTTTAGTATAAATTTATCCAAAAGGCTTGTTTACTCTGGTATTCCATGTTATTATTAGAATAGATTCTGATATTTTTTTTGTGTATTTGGAGTGAATGCTTATGGTTGGAAAAATTGAAGGTGATCCCAGAAAGAGTATTTTGGCAGTTTGTGCAAAGCTGTTTTTGGAAAAAGGCTATCACCAAACCAAGGTTTCGGAAATTTGCCGTGAGGCGGGAATTTCCAACGGTTCTTTTTATCATGCCTTTCCGTCCAAGGACGATATTTTGTATGAATATGTTACTTTTATGTTTGAAAATCAGTTTGATCTGGCAAGATCCATTGTCGGTGCCAAGGCAGATCCTTTGTATATTTACGCAACGGATACGGCTGTTCAGCTGGCTTTGACGGAGATGGACAAAAATTTGCGGGATATGTATAATGAAGCGTATAACTCTCCCAAAATTTCCGCTTTTATCTATGAAAGAACCACCAAGGAGCTTTATGGCTTGTTCAAGGGCTATCTGCCCGATTATTCCGAGGGTGATTTTTATGAGCTGGAAATCGGCAGCGGCGGTATCATGCGCAATTATATGATAGTTCCGACAAATATGTATTTTACGCTGGAAAAGAAAATCCGTCGTTTTCTGGATTTGAGTCTGACTATTTATCATGTTCCGGAGGCGGAAAGGCAAGCGGTCATTGAGTACGTTTTGCAGATGGATTTGGAAAAGATGGCACAAAAGGTTGTTAACAAGCTGTTTAAAAGGC
>JAHZFN010000193.1:4525-6421 GCA_019421315.1 Peptococcaceae bacterium
GTCGGGGGAATATCCGTATCCCGAATAAGTGATGTGAAAAATAAATAATAATTGATTTGTGTGGATTGCCGAAGCTTGGTTTTCGGCAATCCATAAATTTTATTTAACAGCTCATAGAATATTGCGGCTTTGGTTTCAAGGTGGCTTTTTTGGCTTGCAAAGGGCGGAAAATATTGTTAAGATGATTTTAGAAAGTCCAATTTTTATTAAATATTAAATGTTTTATATACGGCAAACAAGGAGTGAATTTTTATGAAATTAGACGTAATTTCCGGTTTTTTGGGCGCAGGAAAAACCACATTTTTAAACAAGATTTTGCCCCAATTTAACGAAAAAGTAGTAATCATCGAAAACGAATACGGCGATATTGCCGTTGACGGCAGCTTGCTGCAGGATGATTTGCCTGTGGAAGAAATTATGGCGGGCTGCATTTGCTGCTCTTTGGTTTTGGATTTTCAAAAAGCCATTAAGGAGCTGTCCCAAAGGTTTCATCCCGACCGCATAATCATTGAGCCTTCAGGTGTCAGCTGTCTGAGCGACGTTATCAAAGCCTGCGCCAAAATCAAAAACGAGGTTGATGGAGGTTTGGAAATCAATCATTTGGTAACGATTGTGGATATAACGGCGTTGGAAGAATACCTGGACGGTTTCGGCGTTTTTTACGAAAATCAGATTGCCAACGCCAATGTGATAGTTTTCAGCCATTTGGCAGATGTTGATGAAAAGGATTTGGAAAAGGCTGTCGGCATAATTAAAGAAATCAACCCCGAGGCGGCTGTTTGGCGCGAGGATTGGCTGAAGCAGGACGGCGAGGCGCTTGCCGATTGGCTGTTTGGTTTGGCGGAAGCCCAAAGACCGCCTGTGGACGCAGATATGAGGAGAGTGATTTTTAACGCCCATGACGTTTTCGGTTCATGGTCGACGGACAGCCGTAACATCAAAAGTGAAGAGCAGTTGAAGCAGGCATTAATTGCTTTGCAAAGCGGCGAATACGGCAAAATTCTGCGTGCCAAGGGGATTTTACAGTTGGCAGACGGTAAGAAGCTGAATTTCAATTTTACGCCCTATCATTGTGAATATCACGAAATCAATTCTGACGATGAAAACAAGGTTGCCGTAATCGGTTGCAAGCTTAATGAGGAAAAATTGGCGGATTTGTTTTAATACCATTTTAAACTCACCTTGCTTTAATGAAAGTGCGGTTTATCAATGATTGACAATTAAATATAAAATCGGTTGCTTGCGGCAGCTTGTTTCAAAATATGAAAAAATTCTAAAAAGCAGTTTGCCGCAAGGCAATTAAGTCAATTTTTTTAATTTGAAATAATTTAAAATTACCGAAAAGCAAAATGAAAACAGCCCAAAAGACAGTTGGGAGGAAACTCCAACTGTCTTTTTTTTGCCGTGTTTTATGTATGGATATTGCTTTGAATTTTGCTTTAAACGATAATTTGCGGCTTTTATGATTCGTTTGGCAGGTTTTATATTTTGTTTTGATATTTATCCGAAATCAATTTTTTTGCCGCTTGCGGCGCCTTAAAAATTCTTTTAAAAGATTGTATTCTGTTTAGAGAATTTATTTTGCAACAAAATACAAAAATAATAAATAACAAGTTTTGGATCTATTCTTTTATAAACAAAAAATGTTCACTGAAATATAATATATGCGTTTCTCTGAATTAATTTTCATTGTGAAAAATATGTTTTCTGCTTACGGAAATACAGAATAATCATTTTTTGTCCTCTTTTGTTGGTAGTTTAAAAAATGCGGCGCTTTATTTTTTATTGATTTTTTTGAGATGGCAAATAAAATGCAGATAGTCGAAAAAGCAATAAGCTGTTATACAAAAAGTATAACAGCTTATTGCTTTATGCCAGTTTAGGTTTAGGGTATAG
>JAHZFN010000194.1 GCA_019421315.1 Peptococcaceae bacterium
GGATATGAATTATCCCTTAACGCAGCTGAAGCTTTGCGATGTGAAAAAATTCCTAAGCGGCGCCGTTTGGCTGCGTTACCAAACAAAATAATTTGTGTGAGCATTACTGCGTAGGTTCAAATCGTTTATTCGGTTTGAACCTCTTTTTTTGGGGCGGACAGGCTTTAAGCATAATGGATATTTGCGGTTTTTTGTGTTATGATGGTTACAGCGGTTAATGGGCGGCGATGTTGTTATTCGTATTCCGAAAAAACTGCGGAGATATGTTTGAATTATGAAGCTTGGAATAACGGAAAGGAGCGGGAAATGCCAAAAAGCGTTTTCCCGAATAAATCATGAATGCAAGAGATTTTTTGAAAATTTATTGGGGGTACGATTCTTTCAGGGAGGGTCAGGAAACCATTATCAATACCATAACAAGCGGCAGGGATGCGCTGGCTGTTATGCCGACGGGGGCGGGGAAATCAATTTGCTATCAGCTGCCGTCCCTTATGCTTCCGGGGATTACCATAGTAATATCGCCTTTGATTTCCTTGATGCAGGATCAGGTGAAAGCGCTCAATGAGGCGGGTATCCGAGCTGCCTATATCAACTCGTCTTTGACCCCTGCGCAGGTTACGAAAGCTCTTAATTTTGCAGCTGAGGGAAAATATAAAATTATGTATGTGGCTCCGGAGCGGCTGGAAAGTGCGGAGTTTCTGCGCTTTGCCGAAAAGGCGGAGATTTCTTTGGTTACCGTTGATGAAGCCCATTGCATTTCCCAGTGGGGGCAGGATTTTCGCCCCAGTTATATGAAAATCATGGATTTTGTCAACAGCCTGCCCCAAAGGCCGGTTTTGGCGGCGTTCACAGCCACGGCAACGGAGGAGGTTAAAGAAGACATTGAATGTATTCTGAATTTGCAAACCCCCGAGGTTGTGGTAACGGGCTTTGACAGAAAAAATCTGTTTTACAGTGTCGAAGCTGTCAAAAGGGAAGCTGCCAAAAGAAAAGCTAATTTTGTGCTGGATTTTGTCGCAAGCCATGCCAATGAAAGCGGGATAATTTATTGCAGTACCAGAAAAAGCGTGGAAGCCGTATGCGAACTGCTGTTGGCAAAGGGTGTTGCGGCTCAAAAGTACCATGCGGGGCTTGACAACGAAACCAGAAAGCAAAATCAAAACGATTTTATTTACGACAAGGCGTCCGTTATGGTGGCGACCAATGCTTTCGGCATGGGGATTGACAAGCCAAATGTCAGATATGTCATTCATTACAATATGCCCCAGAGCATGGAAAATTATTACCAAGAGGCAGGGCGTGCGGGGCGGGACGGCGAACCTGCGCAGTGTATTCTGCTCTTTTCGGAGCAGGATATAATGATCAATAAATTTTTACTTGAACATAAGAGTTTTACTGATATTGCGGCAGAGGATATTATGCTTATTCGGCAAAGGGACGCCCAAAGACTGCAAGCCATGGCAAATTACTGCCGAACAACGGAATGTCTGAGAAATTATATACTTGAATATTTTGGGGAGAAAACAAATGAACCATGCGGCAGCTGCGGGAATTGCCGCAAAACATACCGAGATGTGGATATGACCTTTCAGGCAAAGCAGGTGATTAATTGCATTGCGGAGGCGAAAGGGCGTTACGGACAGAACATAATTCTCGGTATTCTGCTGGGCGCCAACCGTGCCAGACTTAAAGAGATCGGTGCTGTCGATTATAAGTCCTACGGCAGATTAGAGAACGAAAAAGAGCGGGAACTGAAAATGCTGGTTTCGCAGATGATTGCCAAAGGCTATATTTATCAGTCCGAGGATCAGTACGGCGTTTTGAAAGTGGGCAATATCGAACCTTTAAAAAACGCCGATGCTCATGTTATCGTCAAACTGCCGGAGGAAAAAGCAGATGAACCGAAATTTGACACAACCAAAAGGAGAACTGCGGATTTCCTTACTGCCGCGGGATATGAACTTTTTGAAGCTCTGCGGGCTCTGCGTCTGGAAACAGCCAGAGAAGAAGCTTTGCCGCCGTATATTATTTTCGGCGACAGAACCCTTGTCGATATGTGTGTAAAGGCACCGCAAAACGAAGCGGAAATGCTGAATGTATCGGGCGTCGGTACGGCTAAGCTTGAAAAATACGGCAGCAGATTTTTGGCAGAAATTGCCAAATACAAAAACGAACATCCGAACGCTGTTCTTTCTATTGCCGATCCCAACGATTTGTCGGAAGAAACGGTTGTAAAACCTCCGAAGAAGAAAAGAAAAAAGGCTGAATTTTATTTGAACGCAGTCGATGCCGAAAAATTCGTCTATCAAGATTTGTATTTTATAAGCGAAATTAAAGATGAGCTGAACCGAATAACAACCGCCGAAAATGCAAAAAAAATAACAGGAACCCGCATATCGGAATTTTTGCTGTCGGAAGGTTGGATAGAGGAAACGGAAGCCAACGGCAGAAATGTAAAAACACAAACGGCAAAGGGATTGCAGGCGGGAATTGTTAC
>JAHZFN010000195.1:0-2724 GCA_019421315.1 Peptococcaceae bacterium
AAGGAGCTTTACCCCATGATTGCGGAAAAATACGACACAACGCCGAGCCGAGTGGAAAGGGCAATTCGTCATGCCATTGAGTTGGCGTGGGACAGAGGAAATATTGATATTATCAATAAATTCTTTGGCTATACTGTCAATGTTGACAGAGGAAAACCCACCAACAGTGAATTTATTGCTATGGTGGCTGACCGTTTGCGTATCGGTGAAAAAATCAGTTAAAAAGGTTTATATAAAGGTTTATATATGAGTTTATATATGTTTATATATAATTTTTAGAAAAAAATTTAAAATTATTTATTGGGTAATGTATGCTGCCCAATTGGGATTTGGGCAGGTATTCGGTAATAAAGTTGTTTGTCAAAATTTTGTTTGGAACAAATTAAAAAAAATACAAAATCATAGAATTGCACGTTGAATGTTTGTAATTCAAGTTTTAGAACATAATCAGTTATAAAAATACTTAGGAAAATATTGAAACACAAAATACAATGCAATGCAAAAATATCGTTTCCCCGTTTAGCCAACGGGGAAACGATATTTTTTTTTATTTTGGTCTTGCTGCGGTCTGACATTTGCAAAATTTGTTGTAAACGGCGTTTTTTATTGGTATAATAATTTTGAATAATATAAAATTGTTAAGTGTTTTTAATTAATGTGAATGTTTAAGGAACGGTGATCGGCTTTGAAAAAAAATAAATTATTTTTGCTTCCCATTGTCTGCTTATTGATTTTTGTTTTCGGCGTCGGTTCGGCTTTTGCCATGACGGTAACCGTAACCAAAACAGGCAGCCGTTACGATGTTGATATTGACGGCAGTCCTTTGACCTCCGATGTTTCGCCCAGAGTTGAAGATGGCGTAACCTTGGTTCCAATGCGGGTTATTTTTGAAGCTCTTAATGCACAGGTGGACTATAATGCTGACAATGAAACCGTTACTGCCCAAAGGGACGGCACTGTTATCCGTTTGAAGCTGGGTTCCGATAAAGCATATATAAATAATGAAGAAAAAATTTTGGCAGTTCCTGCCAAATTGGTTGATAACAGAACATTGGTGCCTCTGCGCTTTGTCAGCGAAGCCTTGGGCGAAAATGTGGATTACGTTGTTAAACAAGAGGATGCGCCAAGCGGCGACAATGCTGATAATTATTATCAGATTGCCAAATATCTGGCGGATGCGATGGACTACGACAGCAAGGCGGTTACCGCTTTGAGAACAGCCTATACATACGCTGATTATTACAAAAAGTACGGCGATACAGAGTTTTTGACGGCGGCGGAAAGCCAATATAAGTCCGTTGCCTCTTACCTGCGCTATTCTGTGGAAAATGCCGATAAAGCAGTGGCGCTTTGCGGCAGTTACAGCCGATATACCGAGCTTAAGGCTGTTCTTGCCAAAATAAGCGGTAAATATTCCGCCGTAAGGGATTTGCAGGCGGTTTATTCTGCCGCCAATTTGGACAAGGTTATAGATTATTATTTGGAGGTTTCCGAGCTTTGGAATGATGCAGTTACCTGCTGGACAAACTGTAAACCGCAGTAAAAAGCGGTGGCAAACACCAAAAGTATTAAATTCACCGATTTGGTATTACAGTCTGTCAATTTTATAATTTGTTAATGTTTTGTTAAAATAACTTTGCTATAATTTAGAAAATGCAGATTGTCGGCAATGCCGATATTCTTAATTTGATTATTAATTATTAAATATATTAATATTGATTAGTATAAAATATTGCATTCCGAAAAGCGCAATAACAAAAACTTTTTTGAATTAAGGGCAAGGTGAGCAAATATGAAAATCAGAAAAATTCTTTTAACTGTATCGGTTTGCGTTATGCTGTTTTTGATGTCGGCGGCCTCGGCATTTGCCGCAACGCCAAAGGTTTACATTAACGGCAATTTGCAGAATTTTGAGGTTAATCCCGTTATTGAAGACGGGGTAACTTTGGTGCCTGTGCGGGCAATTTTTAAAGAATTGGGCGCTGTTGTCAGCTGGAAAGAGGACACAAAGCAGATAAAAGGCGAAAAAGACGACACAACGGTTAAGCTTTACTTAAATTCCCGTGTTGCTTATGTTGATTTGGATATTTATCTTTTGGATGTTGCCCCGAAAACCATTAAGAACAGGACAATGGTTCCTCTGCGTTTTGTTTCCGAGGCTTTGGACTGCAATGTCAACTGGGACGAAAGAACCTCAACCATTACCATTGATTATAACAATGATGCGGGCGGCGGCAAGCCGGAACCGAGCGGCGTAAGTCTGGATAGAAATTCGGCGGTAATTGCCAAAGGTGAATATGTTTATTTGACGGCGGAGCTGATACCGGCGGGTATTGCGCCTAGCAAAATCACCTGGTCCTCCAGCGATGAAGATGTGGCGAGCGTCGGCAAAATGGGCAGAGTGCGCGGCGAGGGTGTCGGCACGGCGGTGATTACGGCAGAAACGGAAAACGGTTACAGCGATACCTGTGTGGTAAAGGTAACCAAGGAAAAAGATGACGACTCCAATCATCACTTTGACAGCAGCTGGGGTTCGGGTAATATATCCAAATCTCAATATTACAAAAATTTGGGTCTGAAAAATTACACTGCGGTTACAGGCGATAAATGCCAGCTTTCCATTGACAAAGATTGGGTTATCACGGCAGGTTTTGCCGATAAAAGTGTCATTTATTATTACGATTACCGTAAGTCATCTTTTGAAAAATATCATGATTATTTGGT
>JAHZFN010000195.1:2742-11466 GCA_019421315.1 Peptococcaceae bacterium
CATACTTATGTTTTTACCAAAGACGGCAAGCTGATCGAATATAAATACAACAAGCTGACGGAACAGGTTATTGTTAAAATAATTTCCGACGGCACAAAATAACAATATTTATAATATATATTTTTATATATTTTTTAGCAGAGCAAATTGTTGCTCTGCTTTTTTTTGCAGCTTTTATGTTCCTTTTCGGTTCTGTTTTGGCTTTGGGGGCATAGAATTTTAATGAAAAAGAGAAAAAGAGCCGCTGCGCGGCACATAATAATTGTATCAAAAGAGGTTTTCTTGCTTATGGTTGGATACATGGTAAGTTCCGTTAAAAAAAATATATATAAAATTTTGAAGCTGTGCCTTTGGCTGCTTTTGGGGGTTGCGGCCGGTTGTCTGCTGCCGACGCTTTTTTCGGCAGATACCAAGGAAATAGCCGATAAAATATCAGCGGGCATTTTGTCCGGACTGCAAGGCGGTGCCGAATTGCACAGGGTTTGCTTTTGGGGCGAGTTTTTGCCATACGCTTTGATTGTGGCGGTTTTGTGGCTGACGGGCGGCGGCAGGTTCGGAGCTTTCCCCGCAATGACTGCGCTTTTTGTTTACGGGGTGCTTTGGGGAATAGGTATCAATATAGTTTTTGCCTTAAGCTTTGCTTACGGTATGCTGGTGTTTTTACTTTGTATACTGCCGGGAAACCTGATGATTGCGGGAGCTTTGATTTTAATAATTATCATAACAGATGAGCAAAACGGCGGCTTTGCCGGTTATTCATACAGTTTTATTGCGCCTTTGCTGATGGTTTTGGCAGGGTGCTGGTATTTGGTTTTCGGCGGACCGTTTTTGCTGAATTTTGTCATTAAATTGATTTAAAGAATATTAAATGAAAACGAGGAGGTCAAACATGAAAATATTTGCTCTTACCAAACCGAAAAAGAAGCTGAAATGCGCCTTGGCTGTCGTTTGCTTTTTGCTGGTTTTGGGGGTTGGCGTGCCGTTCACATACGGCTATTTGAAAGGTGAGGGCGCCATGGCGAGCTTTGCCCAGGTTTTCGGCGATGAAGAAACAATTTATGTTACGGACAGCATACCGCAAAACGTTGACGATGAACTGTATACGGCGGAAATTGAAACGGTTGATATGACGGGTGACCCCATCAAAGTCAGCACAGACGAGAAAATTTCCGAAAACAAAGAGGAAGCGGCAAAGGAAAACGGCGGTAAAGACACAGACAGCGCAGATAAAGGCGAAACAACGGCGGACGACAATGCAAAAAAAATGACTTTTTGGCAGAAAATTTTGGCAGTGATTTTCGGAACGGAAAATGAAGTTATATATTATGAAAACAAGTAGCAAACAAACAGCTTTTTAATCATTTCTTTTCCTTACGGCAAAAGCACCCTGAATAAAAGGGTGCTTTTGCTGTTTGTTGTGAAAATATTATTTATATTAAGCGTTTTCGGAAAATATCAAAAACGCAGTAAACAACGCAGTAAACGAAGATTATAATTTTAGAAGATTAATTTATTTGTTATTCTTATGATTTATGCCGTTTTTTTTTGATGTAAATTGCAATAAGCAATTTTAATAATCAAAAGTATTTTGACTGTCCGTTAAATCGTCACCTGTATCATATTCCAAGCCTGTGGTATATTCCAAATCCTCAACCATGGAAATTTCGGCGTGCAGACCTTTTTCGGCAATGGAGGTAATGGCGGCAACGTCGGTTTGGGCTATCAAATATACACGGTCGGAATTGGGAATCATGGCGTAATAATGAGTTTCGTCCGCCGCATTCCCCAGCCAAAGGGTATAACTTTCGGTGGTTCCGTCCTCTAGGGTGTAGTTAAAGGTTGCTTTGACGGGATTTTGCAGACCGAAGCTTTGCAGTTCCTCCGAGCTTGGCTGCCATGCTGCCAAACCGCTGAACGACAGATAAGGAATGCTGTATGTCAGGGCAGAAATTTGGCTGTAACCTGAAACATTTGCGCCGTTGCAGTACCAAGCTGTTTCCTTTTGGGCATTATCGAAGCCGTTGATTGTTTCTTGTGTTTTTGTTTCAACGGTTATTGTGGTATCGTTGATTTGCACCGAACTCAGCTTGCCGACGTCAAAGGCGGGAATATCCTCAATTTCCGCCATATCGTATAAGCTTTGGGACACGGAGTTTACCAGCTGCGAATCAACGGTATAAACAGTATCGCTGTCGGAAAGCTTTAAATAGTAGTAGCCGTCGGCTGTATTGCTGCCGATTAGCAGATTGGCAGTTTGACCGCCTGTGCCGCTGATGCTGACTGTGGCAGAGGGATTTTCTAAGCCGTAAGCCGCCAAGCTGTCCTGTTCAGCCGCCGATATTTCCCGAACGGCATGCAGATTTTCTATGGTGCTGACCATGCTTTCCACATATGAGGTTTGCAGGGGAAAGTCGGGGTTTGCGGTGCAATACCATTTTCCTTCGCCGTTTAATTCAAAGGAAAGGCTGTCAGCGCCGTTGTTGTAGGAAATGCTGTCGATCTCGGAAACGGTGTTTATTTTTATTGTATTTTCGGCATTTTGGACGGTGGAATATTTGTTGAACGCCGACAACCCGAAAAAGGCTATGGCGGTCAGCAGCAAAATTATCAGCATAATCATTATTTGTTTTTTTTGTTTTAAGCTTTCCATAGTATTTTACCTCTGTTTGTGCAGGTTTTGCCGAATAACGCAGATGAATGGTGCTTTGCTCATTTGCTCTGTAATCTGCGATTGCAGGTTGGTTTCGTTGTGTCCCTGCAAAGTATAGGCTGTTTTTGACGTGTCGTTGACAACGTAATCAATTGCGGAGGTCAGTCTGCCTTCGGCATCAAAGGCGGTTTCGGCATATTGCCCCGTTGTGTAGTAGGAGCTTTCGTCATATTGAATTATATCGGTAAAAGCGATAACTTCTTGCTTGTCCGTATCGGTGCAGGCAACGACAACGCTGTTTTGTTCGGCTCCGTATTCCTGCAAAGCCGACGGATACTGCACCGGGTCGATGTATTCAACGGCAATGCGGTCGGAAAGGGCGGCATATTTATCGATAAATTTTTCAATTCTGTTATCAACGGAGCTTTTTTCTGCCAAGACAATGATTTGAATGTCATTTTCCAAAGAACCGAGAAGTTCTTTGGATGTATCGGAAACAGAATAAATATCACGTCCGCTGACATCAATATCGGCAAGAGCCGACGGATTTTTTTGCTTGCTCGGTTTCCTGTGTAATATCATGTCCGTTTACGATAACCTGCCCGGATGTGGCGCCGATACAGCCGGTGATTATGTTCATAGTTGTGGTTTTGCCTGCTCCGTTTGGTCCCCAAAGACCGTAGATTTTACCTTTTCCTATGGTGAAGCTGACATTGTCAAGGGAAAGATTGCTACCGTAATATTTGACTAGATTTTTTACTTCGATTATGGTATTGGCGTTTGCGGTTAGGTTTGGATTTGTTGTTTTTTTGTCCGCTGCGTGTTTTTTCTTCCGATTATCAAATTCTGTAATTATGTTCATCAAAGCAATCCTCCTTGTGCCCTCAATACTATTTCACTGTTATTTATTTTAACAGCTTTTAATGAACAACAACTGAATTTTAGGTTATGACAATGTCAAAAAGTTTTAAATATTAGGGGAATGTTGGAAAAATTTTGCAATAAGTAATAAGTATAAATAGCTTGCAATAATTCTTTTGTAATATTTTGGCAGATTTTGTTGCCTGCCCATTGGGTATAAGCTCGCCTTTTCGCGGTAATAATTTTATTATCAAGAAAGGGTGATAGCCATGAGAAAAGTTGAAATCTGCGGTGTAAATACTTCTGTTTTGCCTGTGCTTTCCAACGATGAGATGATGGAACTTTTTCATAAAATGCGGGAGGGGGACGAAACTGCCTGCGAAAAGATAGTCAGCGGTAATTTTCGGTTGGTTCTTTCGGTGGTGCAGAGGTTTGCCAATCGAGGCGAAAATCCCGACGATTTGTTTCAGGTGGGGTGTATCGGCTTGATTAAAGCCGTCAAAAATTTTGATACGGAGCTGGGAGTTCGTTTCAGTACCTATGGCGTGCCGATGATTTTGGGCGAAATCCGCCGCTATCTGCGGGACGACAACAGTATAAGAGTCAGCCGTTCCATCAGAGACATCGCCTATAAGGCATTGCAAATTCGGGATGAGCTGACTAATAAAAACGGCAAAGAACCGAAAATCAGCGAAATTGCTCAAATTTTGGGAGTTCCGAAATATGATGTGGTTTTTGCTTTGGATGCCATTCAAGACCCTGTGTCTTTGTTTGAGCCCATTTATAACGATGGCGGCGATCCCATTTATGTTATGGATCAGGTGCGGGATGAAAAAAATACCGATAAAGCATGGACAGAAAATATTGCCATTAACGACGCTTTAAAATGTTTGAATGAAAGAGAACAAAAAATTATTAATCTGCGTTTTTTTAACGGTAAAACCCAGATGGAGGTTGCTGATGAAATAGGTATTTCTCAGGCCCAGGTTTCTCGTTTGGAAAAAAATGCTTTGCTGCATTTGCGGCGGTATATTTAAATAAAATAATATTTAAAATAAAGAAATCCCATATATCAAATTTTTTTGATACATGGGATTTTTGTTGGAATAGGTGTAAAGTAATTAGTTTTTTTTATTTGATTTTTTTAATATGAGTTTAATGTAGGAATTAAATATTAAAAATGTTAATTTTTATGAAAGCAATGTTTCGCAAAGAGTAACGGCTTCCTGAGCATCATCCGAATAACCGTCCGCTTTGATTTCGTCGGCAAATTTGACATTGACAGGAGCGCCGCCGATAATAATTTTTACTTGATCACGAAGTCCTGCATCGGTGATTGCTTTAATTGTGCTTTCCATTGCCGGCATTGTTGTTGTTAAAAGAGCCGACATACCGACAATATCCGGTTTATGTTCTTTGATTGCTTCAATAAATTTTTCTTCGGAAATATCAACGCCCATATTGATAACATTAAAGCCGCTGCTTTCCAGCATCATGGCAACAAGGTTTTTGCCGATATCATGCAGGTCGCCGCGCACTGTGCCGATCAAAATTGTGCCTTTGGATATGTTTTCTCCGACAGACAAAAGAGGTTTAACAATTTCCAAACCGCAATGCAGGGCTTTGGCAGACATCATAACTTCAGGTACAAACATATCGCCGTTTTTGAAGCGAACACCGACTTTGTTCATTGCCACCATTAATCCCTTGTCGATAATATCCATCGGTTTGATATCGGTTGCCAATAATTCATTGACACCTTCTTTAACCAAAGAAACATTGCCCTTTGAAATGCCTTCATTAATTTTGTCAAAATTCACTATAATACCTCCTCAAAAATATATAATACAAATAAAGTTCTTCTCTTGAATCCAATTTTTAATAATACTGCCAACATTTTTTGTAATCAATAAGTAATGATTAATGTTGATAAATATATAATAAACTATAATTTGTAATAAATCTTTCAATATTATTGTGATTTTGTAACTATTATTAGGTTGTTTCGGGATTTTGTGTGAAATTTCTACATATTTTCTCGTTCACACATATTGGCAGGCTCTGTTATTGTTGAAGAAAGAATATTGAACGCAAAATCAAAGCAATGTTATTTCTGTGTAGTGATCGGTTTGTTTTACTGTATTTAGGCAGTTATTGCCGATTATTTGGATTTTATCGGTGTTTTCACTTAATTCAGTCAACATTTGGTCTGTGGTAATTTCTTGGGGTAATTGATGATTTTGCAGTCGGATATTGGGGTTTTGCACCAAAAATCCCGTTGTCAGTCGGCAAATATGTAGTATTCCTTTGTTATTGCTTTTTTGTAATTTTTCAAAAAAAGGCAGCAAAACCGCTTGTGTATAATCTGCGGCGAAGCGTTTTCCAACCATGTTCAACTGCAAATTAGGTTCTGCATAAGAAAAAATATAAACACCGTTTTGGTTGGCTGTATTTATGATTTGCAGATAGCAATCTGTCATATAAGCAAAAAGTTCCGCCAAATATGCTTTATTTTTCATCCATTCGGTATAAAACAAAGTTGAACCGTAAAGAGAGTCGAAAACAGAAGCAAAACCCGAGGTATTGAGGCAAGGAGTTTTGCCGTGCTGCTTGCATAGGGCAAGAGCTGCCATTATGGTTTGCAGCCGTGGGTTTTCCGCATTAAACGGCGGCAGCTTCTGTTCGTATTTAATTGTATTGGGTTTGAGTGTTGTGTTGCCGTCATAACCGACAAGGTTGGTGCCGAAAAGCTCCGCTTCCAAAAAACAATCCTCCGGCAGATTGATAATTTGTCTGTTTTGCGGTTTCATATTTGCTGTGTGCTTATATAAACTTTCAGGGTTTTTGTATAAATCAGCAAATGTTAAATTATTGTTTTGCAGATAAGTTGCTGCTAAATTTTCGTCAATATGCCGGCAGCTGAGTAAATATTCCATGGCAATTCTCCTTATTATTTTGTGTTCTTAAATACTTTATAAAATTACAGCGTTTATATTTTAATTATAGCATAAATTAAATTTTAAAACCATTTTGATAAAAATAAGCAATAAAAAAAGCAGGATAAAAAAGTCAGAAAAAAAACACCTGCGGCAGAATCATAAAAGTTGCCGCAGGCATTTGCATACTGTAATTTAAAACCTTTTATTAAATTTATATTTGAATTAGAAACTTAAAATACCTTGTTTTAAAATATCTTAGATTTCAGTGTCATGCTTCCAAACTGCTTCAACGTTTTCTTCCACAATCCAGTAAAATTCAACACCTGTGTCCAGTGTAATCATATGGCCCGGTGTTAAATTATATTCAATTCCCATGGATTTGAGGGTTACGGCACCTTTTTGAATAAAAATTGCTTCTTGACGCAATTCGGGAGGGTCAAGTTTCCATTTTTCAATGGTAGGACCTTCTGTGTTGTAGGGTTCCCATTCGGATACATGATATAATTTTTCCGCTTCTTCAAATGTCATTTTGGCAAGTGTTACTTTTTGCATAAAATAACCTCCTTTATACTTTCTTTATATTGTTTGGTTTTATGCTCGTTTTCTATTGTTTTTACTGTTCGGCGGCTTTGGCACGTTTCTTTTTGTTTAAGAAACACAGTCTTGGGTCATCTCTGTCTTGAAGCATGTACTTACGGATGGGGGGAATTTTGCTGCAGATGAAATAAAGCAGTGCCGATGTTGCCATAGCAGTGCCTGTGGCAGCCAATATCAGAAATACACTGTTTCGAGGTTCGGATATAATTGGGTTATAAACCAAAAGGTAAGCTAAAATTCCTGCGAAAAAGCAACCAAAACCAACCAGGTTAAATCCTTTTGTATAATAATAAGATTTGTTGCCGCGGTTCATATACATGGCATCTATAGATACTTTTTGCTTGCGAACCAAGAAAAAGTCAACACACATTAAACCGATGGCAGGTGCGGAAACCAAACCAACAATGGCAACAAACAGTGTATAAGCCTTCCACATCAAGCCTGTTGCCAGGAAAACTGCTGTGTAAATAGACCAAATAGTACAAATTACTTTGTAGCTCCATTTTGGGTTGAGCATTTTTGTGCTTACAGTCATTACATACATAGTCAAAGACTGGGTTGTAATATTGGCAAAGCCGATACAAACCAAAGACAAAAGCCCCATTGTGTTACCGCCGAAATACATCAGCCAGTCTGTCGGGTCATCGGAATAAGTTCCTGTTGCCAAAGACATCGCAATAGAAGTGAAGGTACCGATTACAATGAAAATCCCCATGATTAATACAAGACCCAGCCAGTTGCCCCAAAAGCTCTGACGTTCACCTTTAACCAATCTTGGCAGAGCACCGACAGCAGGATACCAAGCAGCAATGAAAGCAATATTCCATTCCAGTGCCAATATGTATGATGACCAATTTTTGCCGCCGTAACCTTCCGGGCGGTAAGCCAGCAATTCACTGAAAGAATATCTTGTGAGAACCATTATAACCATTAAAACGCCAACTATTAAAAGTAACGGTACCATAATTTTTGTGACGCGTCGTACCATGATTGGTCCTTTCATGGCAATAAGCCAACCGAAAAGAATACAGGTCATGGATAAAGCTTGCTGGACAAAAGATCCTGTTTGGATATTTGTGCCGAATAGGGAATTACTGATTTTGGCTAACGAAAGCCCATAAACGTGTGAGTTTACACCACAATAACCCAAAGAGCAGCAGAAGGAGATAATCATGATTACACAAAGTCCCCAGAAGCCGTAAATTGCTCTTTGATAAAACCATAGATCAACCCCAAACCTGGTGGCAATCATCATTGTCATACATAAGAAAAGACCGACAAAACCCATACCGCCGAAATACATTGAATATAACAGAAGCTAACGGCATCATTTGGCTTACTGTGGCGCCTTGAATATAACAGTAGGTTGCAATGGCATAACCGGCAGTTACTAAAAATATATCCCAAAAACCGTAAATTTTATCTTTTTTACTCAGAGGAACAACACCAAAAATTACTTCGTCTTGAATCATTTGCTGCGAAGTTTTGCTACTTCCCATTGAAATCACTTCCTTTTTTTAATTCCGTAACACAAATTTGAGTTAATTGCAAGCAAAAATAATAGTAAAAAACAGCGAAAATATTACATGAGGAAATATCCTGCAAAAATCATGATTAGGCAGCAAATGCCAATAATTAAAACCAATACCCAGTCTTTGTTTGTCATAGGATTTACAT
>JAHZFN010000196.1 GCA_019421315.1 Peptococcaceae bacterium
TACATGACCAGCGTCTGCATCATCGGCATGATTATGCCTACCGAAGCCGCCTGAATCAAACGCCCCAAAAGCAATATTTGGAAATTTGGGGCAAGAGCGCCCACAACAGAACCCACCGTCAAAATCAGCATGGCGCCGATGAAAAGCCGCCTGTTGCTGAAACGACCGAACAAAAAGGCTGTAATGGGGATCATAATGCCGTTTACCATCATAAAGCCCGTCGTCAGCCATTGCACGGTGTTGGCAGTAATATTCATATCCCGCATAATGCTTGCCAAAGCAGGCAGCATAAGCGTTTGATTTAAAATTGCCAAAAAACTGCCAAACAAAATAACCGCCAACAACACCGTTCTTTTGGCGGTATCAAAATTTTTCATTACTCGCAATTATAATAACCTCTGTTTTCCTTACTTGTATTTCTATCTGTATTTCTGTATTTCCTCAAAAAATTATCCTTAAACTCATAATTACACAAACGCCTGTTCACACATAAAAGCTTATTGCGACAAAAGGGCATTTATTATAATTTCCGTCAAATAAAATTGTATTTCTTTCGCACAGGCGGAGTTTAATTCCGCAAATTGTTTGCAAATTTTTCTTTTTAAAATTTTTATTTTTTGATTTTCCCACAACTTATTAATACATAAAAACCGACGGAGCAGTAAACAGAATTTCACACCGTTTCCGCTGTTTTTCGGCGGCTTATTTTGCTTTTATCCTCAACCGATTAATAATATATTTTATATAATACACCCATCAATTATCAAAGTAAATACATTCCCGAAACCTCTCATATAACATTCATATTTTTTTAATATTTAATCATAAAACATTCATCTAACCGCACGTCCAAGCTATTTTTCGAATGCCGTATTTCCACAAAATATTCACAATCATGTCTTGAGCAAAAACAAAATGATTAACCTAACAAAGCCGTTTTTGCTGCCAAGCGCTTAAGTGCAAAAAAATTATTTAACGATTCATAAACCGCCAAAAGCTATCATAAATATAAATAAATTTATTGAAAAAAAGGCGGTTTATATAAATTGTTTATACATATTGTGCGGCAAGGGGAAACCTTCGCCTCCATTGCCGAAAACTACGGCATACCAACCGCAAGGCTGATTGTGGAAAACGGAGCGGCAACACTTCAAAACCCCGTTGTCGGGCAGGCGCTCTTGATTTTGCAGGCGGCGGCAGTTCATACGGTTCTGCCCGGCGAAACACTGTATTCAATCGCCCAAAGCTACGGCATAACCCTTGTGGAAATCCTCCAAAGAAACCCTGATTTGATTTTGAACCCAACTGTATATCCGGGACAGCAAATTGTCATCATTTTTGCCGAACAAGGGCAAAAGCCGCTGGAAATTTACGGCTATACCTACCCTTTTGTTGCGGCGGAAATCACAAAAAAGCAGCTGCCTTATCTGACAGCCTGTGCAATTTTCAGCTACGGCTTCCGCTCCGACGGCTCCCTTATCGAAATTGACGACCAAAGCTTAATCAATCAATGCTATTTTTACCAAACAGCCCCCGTTTTTCTTCTCTCCTCCATAGACGAAAGCGGCGGCTTCAGCAGCGCCAAAGCCAAAGAACTTTTCAACAACCTGCCGCTGCAAAACACCGTCATCGACAACATGATAAACACCATGCTTTTGAAAGGCTACACGGGAGTTGATATTGACTTTGAATATGTCAACGCCGAGGACAAAGGCGCATTCGTAAACTTCATCTATAATGTTGCCGAAAAAATGCACCGCCGTGGCTTTACTGTCAATGTGGATCTGGCGCCGAAAACATCAGCAGAGCAGAAGGGTCTGCTTTACGAGGGACATGACTACAAAGCTATCGGCGAAATCGCCGACACCGTACTTTTGATGACTTACGAATGGGGCTACGCCTACGGGCCGCCCATGGCGGTGGCACCTCTGCCCCGGGTGGAACAGGTGGTGCGCTACGCCGTTTCGGAAATTCCGCCCGAAAAAATTTACATGGGAATACCCAATTACGGCTATGACTGGCGTCTGCCCTACCGTCAAGGCGAACGTGCTTACAGCATCGGCAACGAAGAAGCTCTGCAGATAGCGGCGGCAAACAATGCCGTAATCCAATATGACGAAACTGCCCAATCGCCCTATTTTGAATATACGGCGGAAACGGATTATACGAACCATATCGTTTGGTTTGAAGATATACGAAGTATTCAAGCCAAATACGGGCTTATCGACAAATACGGTTTAAGAGGCGGCGGCTACTGGAATTTGCGGCGGCCTTTTATGCAGGGCATGATTTATCCCGCTTATCAATACGACATTAAAAAAAATGTTCCCCGGTAAAAGCTGCGGCTTGCTTTAACCTGCCGAAACCCTAAAACAGGCGTTCCGCACCCTATTTATCAATGCGTTTTTACTTCTATGTCAAATAAAGCTTTATCTTTTTATAAGCAAGCAAAAGAGCGTCCCACAGACGCTCTTTTTGGCTACTTATTCTCTTAATACAAACTGAAACGGCGTTTTTTCTTCTTGATTTTGGGCTGTGCTTTTTCAACCCAGCCTGCGCAAGGCACTTACTTAAGCTCCAAAACTTCGTTGTCTTCAATTCTTACCATTTTGCTTGTCCTCCTTTAATATTTTCTCAATTCCTCTGCCACGTCGGGCAGGAAATACGTTGTCCTGCCGCCTACCGGAACTATCTGACTTAAGATTCTGTCTAATTTTGTACGACTGATGCCCGTAAGGGCTATAATCGTCTGCTTGTTGGCAAGCAGCTTGCCGTCATTTTCTTTGATAAGTCTATCCGCTAATTCTTTTGTTGAACACATTTTTTTCACCTCCTCACTCCTTATTATCGTTCATTACACTTAATAAATGTTCTAATCTGCAAAAAAAAATTTTCA
>JAHZFN010000197.1:0-6636 GCA_019421315.1 Peptococcaceae bacterium
GGAAACCCGGGAGATAAGGACGTCGCCAGATTTTTTTTGTGCCAAATTATCTTTCCTGAGATAATTTGGCTTCTTGATTTTTTTGTTGGTGGGGTTTGGAAAAGTGAAGAAATTTTTATGTGGACACGGCTCTTTATTTATGTTATAATCAATTTACAAAATTCTTTGATGTGGTGTTTTCAAAGCTTTTAATGCTGTTTTTCCCACTCGACTGTACTTGGTCGAGTGTTTTTTTGTTGCAAGGAGTTAAGCTTGATTATGGGTTACAAGAATAAAAATCAATCGGTAATTATTCCTTTGATAAGCTTTTGTCTGCCGCTTATTTTAAGCGGTATGTTGCAGCAGCTTTACACCTGGGCAGTGGCTTGCTCCTTGCCTGTGTGGTGTCTGTTTTGCTGACGGTTTTTGTAATTCCCACAGGCGGCAAAATTATCGGGCTTTTCGGCGCAGGTTCCAATGCTGTGCATATAGGTACGATGTTTTTCCTGCGCCTTGCCGCTTTTTACCCTGTTTATGGCATAGCCACCGTTTTTCGGGGTTATTTGGAGGGTATGGGCGATCTGGTTTATTCAAGCGCCGCAGGTATTCTGTCGCTGTTGGTTCGCATTGCCGCTTCCTATCTCCTTGTGCCGTATTTTGGTAATATGATTATCGCTTACGCCCAAGTGATTTCCTGGGTGGTTTTGATGCTGCTGTATCTGGTTCGTATTGGCTTTGTCCGCCGAAAAAATGCGGCATTGTTTGCCGATTAAGCAAAATAAATAAGGCACGGAATTTTGGATTGTTCCGAGCCTTGTTTTTATATTTTGAAGTATATTTAATTGGTAGTTTTCTTGGCAAAGGGCAAAAAACCCAGTTTGGTTTCCGAGATAATGACAGCGATGAAAATCAGGGCAAAGCCCGCAACGATTTTGGCTGTCAGCGGTTCGTGGTAGAGGATTACGGAAAAAATCACTCCGAAAACCGACTCAAACGACAAAATGATGGCGGCAGAGGCGGGGTGGGAGTATTTCTGCCCAAAGGTCTGCAGGCTCAGCGCCACTGCCGTGCAAAACACGCTTAAATACAGGGCGCTGCCGATGACGGGCAGGCTGAAATCGGTGGGCGTGGGTTCGGCAAACAGCGTTACCGGCCAGGAGCAGACCGGCGCTGTTCCGAATTGCAGAATACTGATAACCAGGGGATTTTTGCCGCGGGTGAATTTGGCAACGCAGACCATATGGCAGGCGAAGAAAAAGCCGCCCACCAGCGTCAGGCTATCGCCAAAGCCGATGGTAAAGCTGCCCGTCAGCGAAACCAGACCAATCCCCGCAATGCAAAGCACTGCGGCAATGATGTTGAATTTATCTGGGCGGGCTTTGTCAACCGCCCAAAACAAAAACGGCACCAAAACGCAGTAAACTGCCGTCAAAAAGGCGTTTTTTCCAGGTGTTGTGTCCGTTATGCCCACGGTTTGGGTGTAGTACGCCAAAAACAGCATGATGCCGATAATGCTGCCGCTTATCAGATAGTCCTTGTTGAGAACTTTCAGTTGTTTATGAAAAATCAACGCCAGCAAAAGGCAGGCACAGCCAAAACGAACCGCCAAAAGAAAGGCTGGCGGCCAAACGTCTGTTATGTCTTTTACCATAACGAATGAGCTGCCCCAAATTAAAGTTGCCGCAAACAGGGCAATTTTGGCAAGTGTATTTATCTTTTTGGCGTTTTTGTTGCTTTGCATTTTTATTTTCTCTTTCCTTTTGTGTAATATAATTAATATATTTGAAAATCACTTAATACATCATATAATTATAGCAAATTGTCTGGCGAAGCACAATGAAAATAATGCCAAAAATATGTGTATAATTATGAAATGTTTTCCTGCTTTGGAAGGCTTTATGTTCAGTTTGATTTTCGTCGCACGCCTGAGGATTTGAAAACAGTCAAAATGTAAAATAAAGAACCGCTGTTTTTTTTGATAAACAGCGGTTCTTTTCGGTAATAAGTTTTTTAGGGATATTTTCAAATTGCTTATTATGCGGAATTATTGTGTCAGCTCCGTTATTTTACAACAGCTTGTTCACCGCCAGCTTTTCGGCGAAAGCCCTGTCAATTTCCGCAGGGTCGCCTGTGTATTTTTTTATTTGGGCGCGGCTGCTGGCGAGGGCGGGAACCGGCAGGCTCTTTCTGTCGCCGCCCAAAAGGGTGGAGGGAGAAGCCCCGAAGTCTATGCCGTCTTTGCCGGGGGTATAGCCTGCGCCGTGGCGAACCAGCATACAGCCGGGCATAATGCGGTTGGTAACATAGGCTGGCATAACAATTCTGCCGTTTTCGTTGTAGCATTCCACCAAATCGTCGTCTTTGATACCCCGTCTTTTGGCGTCGGCAACGTTGATCCAAACTCTGTGGCGGTAAACCTGGTTGCGGAGCCAAGGCTGCAGCCAGAACAGCGAATGAACACGGTAGCGGCAGACGGAGCTCATAAAGGTGATAGGACTTTCGTCATAGCCGCCGTCCTCGAAGTCGTAATTGGCGGGCCGCCATTCGGGATAAGCCTTGAAATCGCCCCAGTTGGTTGGCAGGTTGTCAATCCTTTGTCCGTGGGTGTCGAAATGCTCGGCGTTTTTCTTGTTTTCCTCGTTGGCAACGTAATTGCTGAAAAATTCGATTTTGCCCGATTCGGTCTTGAATGGTTTGCCCTCTTGAATCTGCGGTTCAAAGCCTGTGTTGGGTTTGTCCTCCATTTCTTCGCAGTTGATGAACTGACCTGCTTTGAAATCTTCCCAACTCGGCACCTTTTGACCTCTTTCGGCATAATAATCGATGGCGCCCTGGTAGCATTCTCGGCAGTATTTATCCCAGCATTTATTCCATTCCTCACGGTCGAATTCGGCGCCCGGTTTGCAGTCGTAATATTTAAACATACATCTGGGATCCAGACCCAGTCCTTCGGCAATTTTGGCGTAAACCCACATTCTGGGGCGGACTTCACCCGGCGGGTCGGAAATACCGGGACAGTAGTTGATGGCTTCGGAGCCGCCGTAATAGCTCTTCAGAACTGCCTGTTCTTCCCACATATCGTCCATGGCGGGTAAAATAATATCTGCCATCTTAACCGTTGCCGTCATGCGGTTGTGCATATTGATAACCAGGTCAAAGCTGTCCATGGCGGGAATTTGATAATTTGGCGATTCCGTCGCTGTATCCAGATGGTTGGAGCCGTAAGGATAATGGTAACCCCAGAACAAAATGCCGGGTTTAAATTTCATTGCTTCCTGCGGGTCGGAATGCCAGCCAACTTCTCGGCAGTATTCGTCCAGCGGCATTTCTCCCGACTGCACCTTAGGCAGCAGCGTTATGGCGTGGCCGAATTTATGAGCGCGGTAAACACGGGGAACAACGTGTTCGCCCATAGGACCGTAGGGCGCTTTGACGGGGATATGGCGCAGCGGACCCGAATGGAAGATGGGGCCTGCACCGGGTGTTCCCCAGTATCCCAGCATTGCCTGCAAGGCGGCAAAGATACGCATGGTGTTTTCGCCGCGGCTCTTTCTGTTCACTGCCCAGTGATTCCAAATCCAGGCTGGTTTAACGGTTCCCAAAAGATGACCCAAATCCCAAAGGGTTTCAGCGGGGATGGCGCAGTGCTTTTCTGCCCATTCGGGGGTTTTTACAACGCCGTCGGTAACGCCGAACACCAAATCCTTCCAGCTTTGGAAGCCTTTCGGTTCAACATATTTTTCCACAAATTCATGGTTCCAATTATCTTCTTTAAAGAGAACATACGCCAAAGCCAGATACATGGCGGCGTCGGTGCCGGGTTTAATAGGTATCCATTGATCTGCCAAAACCTCCCCTGCGTTGGTGTAGCGGGGGTCGATGATGATAACCTTTTTGCCACGTTCCCTTGCCATTTTCACAAAATAAGCGAATTGATAGCCGGGGCCTTGGGCGCCCACGGTGGCGTCCTGACCGACCAAAACTATCAGTTTACTGTTTTTCAGCATATCGGCGGAGGAGCCTGATGCATATCCCGCTTCGTCCCAGCCTCTGAATCCCGCAATCAGGTGGCTCATCAGGCGGGCGGAGTCCATGGAAGCCCAGCCCCAGCAGTTGGCGCCTGCGCCCCAATGGGAAAAGAGCTGTTCCGCAATGGCGTTTTCCTGCGGCGTAACCACGCAGTATTTGCCGTATTTTTCTCTGGCTTCTTTCATTGCCGTGCAGATGGTATCCAGAGCCTCTTCCCAGCTGATTCTTTCGTATTTGCCTTCGCCCCTTTTGGTGCCTGCAACCCTTTTCATCGGGTAGAGGATTCTTTCGGGCTGATAAAGGTAGCGGTGGAAAACCAGCCCCCTGGTGCAGGGTCGTCTTTGTATTTTAACCTTCAGCAAATCTTCCTCGGAAATAGCTTCATCTTCTCGGCAGGCGTCTGTGTTCAGTCGGTCGTCAGGCTCAATCGCCTGAACTCTGCCGTCCTTGACATAAAGTTTGAATATGCATTGGCTGGTGGCGCCGCAGTTGCACATACATGATGAATACACTGTTTCGCAATCCTTATATAACATTCCCCTCATTCCTTTCTTTTTAACGACGTTTTTAACTACGTGGATGTTGTTAAACTCCGTATTTTGGTCTAAACGTTGCCTCAATTCGGCGAAAACTGATAATGCGCTTTCGTTTTTGCTATCTTTGTGCTTGGCGATTTTTAACGACGTGGATGTTGTTAAACTCCGTATTTTGTTCTAAACGTTGCCTCAATTCGGCGAAAACTGATAATGCACTTTCTTTTGCTTCTCTGACTGCTTTGTTGCTTTGTCGGCATTTACCCGCCGTTCATTGTCCGTTAACCCCAACCGCTATGTTTTTTTGTTAAAATTCGGCGGTTTGCAAAGGGGTAATAAAAAAAGAGCAAATAATAATTAAACCTTGCCGATTTAATTACTAATTTGCTCATTGGTTTCCCATACTGACACACTTTCAAAAATTTTTAAAATTTCCCCGGTTTTCCAAAGGAAAACTAAATTTCAAACTTCAAAAGCTGACAAATTAATATTTATTTGAGTTTTACCTGCTGTTGATATGGCAGGCTTTTCGTTTACAGATATATAATAATCTTCTCGGTAAAAATTGTCAATATAATTTTGGGAATTTTCTTAAAATTATATTATACTATTTTGCAGATATTTTTACAGATAGTTTATTGGATTTTTCTGTAAATGTGAAAACGGCGGCAAAATTTTGTTTCTTTGCCGTTGGGGCGGCGGGTTTGTGTTTTTTTTTGCGCCGCCGCCCTCTATCTCAATAGTCCGACATAAAAATTCTTGAGTTTAATAAACCTTAAATTATTATTTAATTAAATAACCTCAGCCGAAGCTTCAAACAGGCTTTCCTTGCTGCCCTGCGGAACCTTCAGCAAAATCAGGTCGCAGAGCTTGCCGATATCGGTTTGGCTGTTGATGACGGGCAGTCCGTAGCAGGAATCGACCGTGTTGGCAATAACCCCCGAATAAGCAAAAGTCTTTTCGGTGGTTCTGGCTTTCAAATCAAAGGGAATTATCCCCGTAACGATTTTCGGCAGGTTGTATTTGGCAAAGCCCTCCAGAATAATCACGTCCTGGTCAAAATGCTCCAATATACTGCTTAAGCCCAGCCTTGCCGTGTACATGATGTCAGTTTCGTTCAAAGCCCGCAGTGCCACCTGTTGGGCGCCCGCCTGCTTGTGAATGTATGTATCCTTGCCTGCCGTGTCCAATGTCAAGCCCTCGCAGCGGCTGTCCTTGATAATTCCCACGGATAAGCCGCGCGCTGTAAGCTCTTTGGTGATGGCGGCGATGGTTGTCGTTTTGCCGGTTTTGGAAAAACCGCTCACTGCAAAAATTCTCATAAATACCACACTCCCTTTGGTTCTTTGGCTGCCGATAAATTCTCGGCGTGGTTTTAATCGTCGTCTGTGGCAAAATACTGTTTTTCTTTGGCGGTTTTGGCTTTCAGCTCCAGCTTATGTCTGCCGACAATGTCGTAATCCGCTTCGGTAACTTCTTTGGGGTCGTCGAAAATCAGCTGGTCTTCGGCGTATGGCGAACGCACCTGCCAAAGTTTTAAGGCTTTTTCGGCATCGTATTTAACAACCTGCTGTTTTTCGGCGTAGTTTTTGAAAACAACAGACGGTTTGGTCTTTTCGGGGCTTGGCATACCCTTAACCTGCTGCAAATCGCCGTATTTTGCTTTCAGCTCGTCCATAGGACCGAAAGCCAGAGCACGCATGGAGCAGCTGCGGACACAGACGGGCAGCTGACCGTTTGCCAGTCTGTCCACGCACATGGTGCATTTGCTCATCTTTTCGCCCTTTTCGTCGGAGGCGAACTGGGGTGAACCGTAGGGACAGGCGTTGAAGCAGGCACGGCAGCCTGTACATTTGCTTTGGTCAACGGTAACGGCGCCGAATTTTTCTTCCTTGGTGATGGCGCCGGGTTTGCAGACCTTCATGCAGACAGGGTCTTCGCAGTGGTAGCAGTTAATTGGTAAAATATGATAACGGGTGTTGGGGAATGTGCCTTCTTCCCAGCTTTGCACACGCATCCAACGAATATTGCCTGGTTCGATTTGGTTCCATTGCATACAGGAAACTGTGCAGGAGTTGCAGCCGATACAGCGGCT
>JAHZFN010000197.1:6646-8123 GCA_019421315.1 Peptococcaceae bacterium
GTTTTGCACCGTCCTCGCTCTTTTTCTCTGTTTTGTCTCTCTATTTTTATATCATCAACATATTTTTTGATTTGGGCTCGGTTGCTGGCGAGAGCGGGAACCGGCAGGCTCTTTTTGTCGCCGCCCAAAAGGGTGGAGGGAGAAGCGCCGAAGTCGATACCGTCCTTGCCCGGGGTGTAGGCAGCGCCGTGGCGAACCAGCATACAGCCTGGCATAATGCGGTTGGTAACGTAGGCGGGCATAACAATTTTGCCGCGGTCGTTAAAGCATTCCACCAAATCGTCGTCCTTAATGCCCCGTTTTTTTGCGTCTGCAACGTTTATCCAAACTCTGTGGCGGTAAACCTGGTTTCTGAGCCAAGGCTGTTCCCAGAACAGGGAGTGAACACGATAACGGCAAACAGAAGCCAGGAATGTGATTGGATACTGCTCAAAGGTTCCGTCTTCAAATTCACGGTTGGCGGGCCGCCATTCGGGGTAGGCTTTGAAATCGCCCCAGTCTGTTGGCAGGTTATCTATAAGCTGACCTTTGGTGTCGTAGTGAACGTAATTCTTTTTGTTTTCCTCGTTGGCAACGTAATTGCTGAAAAATTCGATTTTGCCCGATTCTGTTTTGAAGGGTTTGCCCTCTTTCATCTGGGCATCGAAGCCTGTGTGTGGTTTGTCCTCCATTTCATCGCAGTTGATGAATTGACCTGCTTTGAAGTCCTCCCAGCTTGGTACCGTTTTGCCTCTTTCGGCGTAATAGTCGATAGCGCCTTGGTAACAGTCGCGGCAGTAGGCATCCCAACATTTATCCCATTCTTCACGGTCGAACTCGGCGCCCGGCTTGCAGTCGTAGTAGCTGAACATACATTTGGGGTCAAGTCCCAGGCCTTCGGCAATTTTAGAGTAAACCCAAAGGCGGGGGCGAACTTCGCCCGGCGCTTTGGAAACGCCTGCGCAGAAGTTGATGGAGTCGGAGCCGCCGTAATAGCTCTTGGTTACCAGTTTTTCTTCCCACATATAGTCCATGGCGGGGAGGATGATGTCCGCCATCTTAACGGTGGGCGGCATGCGGTTGTGCATATTAATAATCAGGTGGAAGCTTACCATGGCGGCAAGTTGGTAGGTGGTGGATTCCATGGCGCAGTCGACATGGTTGGCGCCGAAGGGTTCATGACCGCCCCAGAAAAGAATTCTCGGATTGAATTCGTCAAGAATTTTGGGGTCTGCCTGCCAGCCGACTTCTCGGATATATTCGGCGGCGGGTTTTTCGCCGTTTTTAACTTTCGGCAGGTCGAGGATTGCCTGGGCGAATTTATGACTTCTGTAAAGGCGGGGTACATGATAATCGCCGGTCGGTCCGAAAGCCTTTTCCACGGGAACGGGACGCATTGGTCCGGAATGGAAGATGGGCCCTGCACCGGGTGTTCCCCAATAACCCAGCATTGCCTGCAAGGCGGCAAAGATACGCATGGTGTTTTCGCCGCGGCTCT
>JAHZFN010000198.1 GCA_019421315.1 Peptococcaceae bacterium
ATGAAAAAAGCAAAAAAATTCCTTTTTATGGAATATTTCATTGTTAACGAAGGCAAAATGTGGGATACAATTCTGGACATTATGGTGGAAAAAGCCGCCTCGGGCGTGGAAGTCCGCATGATGTACGACGACCTTGGCAGTATCAGCACCCTGCCCGGCAACTACAAAAAGAAGCTGGAAGATCTGGGCATTAAATGCACCGTTTTTAATCCATACCGCGCCAGACTTTCCGTATCTCTGCAAAACCGCGACCACCGCAAAATCACCGTTATCGACGGACACACAGCCTTTACGGGCGGCTGCAATCTGGCAGACGAATACATAAACGAATACGAAAAGCACGGTCATTGGAAAGACTCCGCCGTTATGATCAAAGGTCCCGCCGTTTGGAATTTGACAATGCTGTTTCTGCAATCATGGAATTTTTTCAACCCAACAGACAGTGATTATTCCAAATATAAACGCCCCGACGATAAAATGCCGCCCATCCCCAACGCCAAGGGCTTTGTGCAGCCTTACGGCGATTCTCCTTTCAACAACGAGCTGATCAGCGAATATGTTTACATGAACTTCATCAACACAGCCGACCGCTATCTTTACATCACAACTCCTTATTTAATTGTGGACAACGAAATGGTAACGGCTTTGATACTGGCGGCAAAATCAGGCGTTGACGTGCGCATTATGACGCCCCACGTTCCCGATAAATGGTACGTTCACTTAATCAGCCAATCCTATTACAGCACTCTCATCAAATACGGCGTCAGGGTTTTTGAATACACCCCCGGCTTTATCCATGCCAAAACAATGGTCAGCGACGACATTCAATGCATTGTCGGCACCATAAACATGGATTTCCGCAGTCTTTATCATCATTTTGAATGCGGCGTTTTCATGTATGAAACAACCGCCGTTGCCCAAGTCAAAAACGACTTTTTGGATACGCAAATTCACTGCACGGAAATCACCGCTCAAGACTGCAAAAACGTTCCCCTCGCCAAAAGATTTCTGCGGGGACTGCTCCGTTTCTTCGCTCCTCTCATGTAAATATTTTAAATCTAAAATTTTTACACCTAAAATTTCGGAAGAACAAAAACATAAGCGGTTGGCAAACGCCAACCGCTTATGTTTTAATTTATATTTTTAATAATTTTTCCAAGGACAAGTGTCTATATCCGACAACACCGTCGGCAAATCGGGCAGAATATCCTGCAAATATTGCCGCAAGTACTTCATCGAAAGATTTTCCGTGTGAAAATGACCGCCGTCAAAAACGGCAATGCCGCCGTATTCCGCCTCCAAACCAACATGGTGCTTGCCGTCGGCGGATACCAAAACCTCCGCACCGCAGGTCAGAGCCGACTGCCATAAATCAGTTCCCGCACCGCCGCAAACTGCCGCCGTTTTGTATTCTCCCCGCAAATCCAAACCCGCAGCCCGAACAATGGCAATGCCCAAAGTGCTCTTAATTTTTTCCGCCAAATCTTTTCCCGTTATCGGTTTTGGGAAATTGCCGATAAAACAGGGGTTATCGGGATCCTCCGTCATTTTTTTGACATCGGTTAAACCAATCGCCTTTGCCAAAACGTAATTAACTCCCATTTCGGCGCTGTCAAAATTGGTGTGAGCAGCAATAACGTTAATGCCGTTTGCGGCAAGCTTCAAAATCAAAGAGCCTGTTAAATCATCACTGGTAACTCTCTTCACTCCCGAAAAGATTATGGGGTGATGAGCAACAATCAAATTACAGCCCTGCTTAACCGCATCATCAACTGTTTTATGCACAACGTCAAGACAAATATAAGCCTTTGTCACCTCGGCGTTTTTATCGCCGAGCAAAAAACCCGAATTGTCCCAACCCGCCGCCAAATTCCAAGGCGCAATTTTTCCCATGGCTTCTATAACTTCACATACCTTCATATTCTTCACTCCAGCTGTTATTTTTTGTAACACGAATATCTCTGATTAAGCCTCGCTAACCCAGCTGCTCTATCACACGGCTGATTTGAGCAATTTCGGCATTGAGCTGATTTTTCCTTTTAATCAATTCCTCCGTTTGTTCTTCGGAAAGGCTGATCAAAAGCTGCTCCAAATCACGCCGTTTCAAGCTGAGCATATCCTTGTAAAGGGGATGACCGTTGTGCAAAAGATAAGGACCGAAAGCGATTTCATCCTCTGTAAGTTCCATTTCACCCTGCTCCGCCACAATAACAACATAGTAAAAGCCGTCATCCTCCGCAATATCCTCGCAGATAATCCGCATACCGTTTTCCATCAGATAACGCCGAACCTTGGAGGCCCCTCTCTGCGGCTGCAATATCAGCTTTTTAACGGAGCCGACAATTTCAGGATGGCTTCGCAAAATATCAATCATTGTCATGCCGCACATACCTGCAATGCAGATTGTGTCTGCCTCGCCCGGTGACAAAACGTCCAAACCGTCGCCCAAACGAGTATCTATTTTAGTATCCAACGACAAAAGCTCAACCAACTGCGTTGCAGAGGTCAAAGGACCTTTGGCGCGGTCTGTGGCAATAACATAATCGGAAATATTATTGATTGTCAAATATACTGCCAAATAACCGTGATCCGTACCTATATCGGCAACCCTGGCGTCTTTGTCAACCTGCTTGGCAACTGCCAGCAAACGATTGGAAAGTTTAATATTCATCTTCATGCACCTACCTTAACATACATTTTCTCGATACGCATTTTTTCGATACGCATTTTTCCTTTTCAACTTACATACACTGTCCGACGAACACTTCTGCACTAACGCTATCATAAATTAATACTATGAATTTGACTGTAAATTTGCAATCCACAGACATCAATATTCAATATATCAATATAAAGTTATCCGCTTTTAATTGCGTCAATCCCCTATGCCACGCCGCCCAAAGGCTTTAAGACTGCAACACGTCTGAATTTGCGGCATATTTCATTATTCGTTGTCAAATCGCAATTACCTGCCCAAAATGCCGTTTATTCTGCCGTAATGGCAATATTCGGTAATTTTTTTTGTAAATAACGCAAAATCTCCGGTAACTGCTCCTCATAAGGCAGTCGGCATTCCGCTTTTGCGCCGCCATACTCAACAATCAGTGTAAAAACATCAAAGGACGTATTGCAGCATTGGTTGGGGTTTATGCCGCCAATCTGTCGATAAACCGCCGTAATTTGCGAAAGCGGCAAATATTCAACTCTGGCAAAACGATTAAAAAATATGTGCTTCTGTCCCACGGCAACCTTGTCAAAATCAACCGCTTCTTCGTATTCCTCCTGCAAAATATCAGGCGAAACATCAGGCTGAATTTCCGCTGCCAAAGGTATAAAATTTTCCATACGGCGCCTCCCTCTTTTATATAATTATCTAATATATAATTATATAACAATTATTGTATAACAATGGGTTTAAGCTGTGCCCGACAAACCGCCGCCGCCCCAAGCCCCAAAGTTTGATATGAAAAACGGCGCCCCGCTGAAGGCGCCGTTTTTGTAAATTCTTAATATTAAATAAGCCAATATTAAATCTATGTTATTACAGCTGTTATTACAGCTGTTATTACAGCTCGATTTTACCGGCTTTTTTGTCTTCCAAGAATTTTTTTGCAACCTGCGGGAACATGATGTAGGTCAGCAAATCTTCTTTGGTTTCTGCCAAATCGCCGATTTCAGCTTTCATTTCGTCCATCATGGGTTCCAGCAAATCGGCAGGTCTGCAAGTAATGAATTCTTCATCGCCGATAATTTCTTTTTGCAGTTCGGCATTCATCGGAGCGGGCGGCTGACCGTATTGACCTTTGAAGTAGTTTTTAACTTCATCGGTAACAACATAATATCTTTCGCCGTAAATAACGTTCATCAAAGCCTGGGTGCCGACAATCTGGCTGGAAGGAGTTACCAGCGGAGGATAACCCATGTCTTCTCTTACGCGGGGAACTTCAGCCAAAACTTCCTGCATTCTGTCTTCAGCGTCGGCAGCCTTAAGCTGAGACAGGAAGTTGCTCATCATGCCGCCGGGAATTTGTGCCAACAGAACCTTGGGAGAAACCTGCGGGCTGGCTTTGTCAAATTCTTTGTAATGGGTACGGATTTCTTTCAATTTATCGGCAGCGCCTACCAAGGTTGCCAAATCAATGCCTGTGTCATATTTTGAACCGTGCAAAGCGGCAACCAATGTTTCAACTGCGGGCTGAGATGTGGAAAGAGCAAAAGGACTCATTGCACAGTCAACAATATCACAGCCGGCTTCGATAGCCTTGAAATAGCTGATACCTGCCATACCGGAAGCATAATGGCAGTGGAGCTGAACAGGCAAATCTACGTTTTCTTTAATGCCTTTAACCAAATCATACGCACCGAAAGGATAAAGAATACCGCTCATATCTTTGATAGCGATGGAATCGGCGCCCATTTCTTTCAAGGTTTTTGCCATATTGATAAAATATTCAATGTTATGAACAGGGCTGTTGGTGTAGGAAACGGCAACCTGAGCATGACCGCCGTATTTTTTGGTGGCTTCAACGGCAGCTCTGACGTTGCGAACATCGTTCAAAGCGTCAAAAATACGAATAATATCAATACCGTTGCCAATGGATCTTTCAACAAAAGCGTCAACAACATCATCCGCATAATGGCGGTAACCCAAAAGGTTCTGACCGCGCAAAAGCATTTGCAATTTGGTGTTAGGACAAGCTTCTCTGATTTTGCGAAGTCTTACCCAAGGATCTTCATTAAGGAAACGTACACAGCTGTCAAAAGTGGCGCCGCCCCATACTTCCATTGAATGAAAGCCGGCTTTATCCAAATCTCCCGCCACTTCCAAAATGTCCTTGATGTTCATTCTGGTTGCAATCAAGCTCTGTTGTCCGTCTCTTAACGTAGTGTCAGTAATTCCCACTCTTTGTGTCATTTTTATACATTCCTCCTAATATTTAAATGCTTAACGCATATTATAAAAACAAAATTTATTTTAAATTTTCCTCATTTTTCTGCAATTCTTCAAATTTTCGGCGCAGCGCTGTCCGCACAACAGGATGCACAATTTCCGAAGAATAAACATCAAACTCGGCAAAATTTTTAACCATTGATGAGCTGACAAACTGAAATTTTGG
>JAHZFN010000199.1:0-547 GCA_019421315.1 Peptococcaceae bacterium
GAAATTTCTTCATCTAAAACAGCCTTTGGCAAACGATATTCGGGAATGCCGTAACGGAGCATACCGCCTGCTTTAGGCATCATTTCAAAAACTGTGGCTTTATGACCGTTTTTCGCCATGAAATAAGCAAAAGTCAAACCGGAGGGGCCGCCGCCGATTACGGCAACTTTTTTGCCTGTGGCAGGTGCAATTTCCGGCATGAAAGGATCGCCGCTTGCCAAGTCCATATCCGCGGCAAACTGTTTCAGCCAAGCGATAGCAATGGGATCTTCCACCTTTTTGCGGCGGCATTTGTCTTCGCAAGGGTGCGGACACACACGGCCGATGGAGGCAGGCAGCGGATAGCTTTCTTTAATCAAAGCGATGGCTTCTTCAAAATAACCGTTGGCAATCAGACCGACATAACCCTGACAGTCGGTTTCGCCGGGACAGGCTTCATGGCAAGGCGCTTTGCAGTCCCCTTTATGCTTGGAAAGCAAAAGGTCCAAAGCGATTTTCCGCCATTTGCGAACCTTCGGGCTTTCTGCTTTAATAATCATGCCGTCGG
>JAHZFN010000199.1:557-2543 GCA_019421315.1 Peptococcaceae bacterium
TCTACCAGACACAAACCGCAGGAACCGTAAATTTTGGTTCTTTCGTCATAGCATAATGTGGGAATATGAATATTGTTGGCTTCGGCAACCTGCAGAATTGTCTGACCGGCCAGAGCCTGAATTTCTTTACCATTAATATTGATATTAAAAAATGTCATTTCTCTCTCTGACCTCCTTTTAGTCCAATGTTACCGCACCAAAGCGACAGACGGTTTTACAGGTTCCGCATTTGATACATTCGTTCTGATCAATAACAAAAGGTTTCTTAACTTCGCCCGAAATGGCGTTGGTCGGGCATTTTTTTGAACACAGGCTGCAGCCTTTGCATTTTTCTGGATCAATAGCATATGTAATCAATTCCTTGCAGCTGTGAGCGGTACATTTTTTGTTGTAGATATGATCTTTATATTCATTGGAGAAGAAACGCAAAGAGGACAAAATGGGATTCGGTGCAGTGTTGCCCAAACCGCACAAAGCACCCTCACGAACTTCTTCCGCCAATTCCTGAAGCAGTTCCATATCGCCGTCTTTACCTTTGCCCTCGGTAATTCTGGTAAGAATTTCCAGCATACGCTTGGTGCCCAAACGGCAATGAACGCATTTACCGCAGGATTCACGCTGGGTAAAGTTCAGGAAGAAACGAGCCATATCAACCATGCAGGTGGATTCGTCCATAACGATCATACCACCCGAACCGATCATGGCGCCGACTTTTTTCAGGGAGTCGAAATCCAAAGGCAGATCCAGATGTTCTTCGGTCAGACAGCCGCCGGAAGGACCGCCGATTTGTACAGCTTTGAAATTTTTGCCGTTTCGGATACCGCCGCCGATGTCAAAAATAACCTTGCGGAGAGTTGTTCCCAAAGGAACTTCAATCAGACCGGTGTTCTGCACATTACCTGTCAAAGCAAAAGCTTTGGTGCCGGGGTTGCCGGGACAGCCTGTTGAAAGATACCAATCGGCACCTTTGTTGATAATCATGGCTACATTGGCATATGTTTCAACATTGTTAATAATGGATGGTTTATCGAAAAGACCTTTTTCGTCGGCACGGGGCGGTTTGATTCTGGGCATACCGCGGTTACCCTCAACAGATTCAATCAAGGCTGTTTCCTCACCGCAGACAAAAGCACCTGCACCTTTGTTGATGTGCAAATCAAAGGAGAATTTTGTGCCTAAAATATTTTCGCCGATCAAGCCTGCTTTTTTCGCCTGTTTAATGGCAGTTTCCAAACGGCGGATAGCCAGAGGATATTCCGCACGAACATAAATATAGCCTTCTTTGGCACCGATGGCATAAGCACCGATAATCATGCCTTCCAGTACACGGTGCGGATCGCCTTCCATAATACTTCTGTCCATGAAAGCACCGGGGTCGCCTTCGTCGCCGTTGCAGAGAATATATTTAATATCGGAACGTCTGCCGTAGGCGGATTTCCATTTGATACCCGTGGGGAAGCCTGCACCGCCGCGGCCGCGCAGGTTGGATTTTGTCATTTCGTCAATAACATCTTCTCTGGTCATATCGCAGAGAGCTTTGGCAACAGCCTGATAACCGTCGTGAGCAATATATTCTTCTAAAGAACCAACATTGATACGGCCGCAGTTTTCCAAAACCTGACGCTGCTGCTGAGCATAGAAAGGAATTTCTTCTTCGGCGGGATAAGCTACACCGTCCTGATGATAAACAAGGCGGTCAATGTATTCATCGCCGATTAAGGATTTTTCCACGATTTCTTCAACATCGTCAACTTTGGTTTTGATATAAAGCCAGCCGTTAGGTTCAATGCGAACCAAAGGGCCGCATTCGCAAAAACCGTGGCAGCCGCTGATTTTCATAGAAACGGCACAGCGTTCGTGTTCTTCAGGTTCTTCAACCAGTTTAACATCAACCTCAACGCCTTTTTCGTTCAAAACTTCAATAAATCTATCATAAATACTCATGGATCCGCAGGCAACACAGCCTGTACCGCCACAAATCAACAC
>JAHZFN010000199.1:2553-8983 GCA_019421315.1 Peptococcaceae bacterium
TTGTTTTTTTTCTTTCGCCAGACACTCCGCATATTTATCGCGGAGAGCATTCAATTCTTCTCTGGTTCTGATCATGAATTAACCTCCTAAACCTGAGCTTCCGCAGCAACCTGAGATTCCAGTTCGCTGGCTTTGGCTTTGATTTCTTCCAAAAGTTCTTTGGTTTTTGCAGCGTTCATGGAACCGTGTACTTTACCGTTGACAGTCAGTACAGGAGCCAACCCGCAGGCGCCCAAACATGAAACAATTTCCACCGTAAACATAAAATCGTCCGTGGTGTTTTTTTCATCGTTCAAACCCAATTCCATATGCAGTGTGCTTAAAACATCCACCGATTTACGTACATGGCAGGCTGTGCCGTCGCAAACCTTGATAACATATTTGCCCTTGGGATCCAATGAAAAGTTTTCATAAAAAGTTGCCACGCCCATAATTTTGGCAGGAGAAACACCGGTGCGTTCACTGATCATCTGCAAAGCATCCATCGGAAGATATCCGTAAATTTCCTGAGTTTTTTGCAGGATGGTTACAAGACTGCCCCGAATACCGGCGTATTCTTCCAAAGTTGGTTCCAGCAATGCCAAATTTTCTTTTTTGGCTTTCTGATTGGTCATTTTTTTCACTCCCTATAATATTCCTAATATCTTAAATTTTTTAACAAAAATTTATTAACTAATTCAATTCAAACTTTAATAAAATCCACATATATCCACATATATTTTTGATATATATTTTTTAATAATGATGCCTTTTGGTAATTTTATTACCGATTATTCCTATTATAACAGTTCATGTCCGCCCTTGCCAAACTGCAAATTCTGCCATTGCTTCAAGCCCAAAAGAGCCACACCGTAAGCATTATCCTTAGCATAATACGGCGGTGCAAAATACGCTTTTACCGAACGGCTCAGTTTTTTTTGCAGCTGTTTTTTCAAGTATCTGCTGCCTGAAACGCCGCCCACCAGCAAAACTGATTTTACATTGTAATCATCGGCGGCTTTGTTGATAACCTTTGCCAAGGAATTTGCCAAAAGAGCAAAAACTCCCTGTGCCAAAGCACCCTGTTCAACACTGCCGTCCTGAACTCGGCGGCTCACCTCCGCCTCACCGCCCGAAAGAGAAAATTCATAACCCCGAACAGAGCTTTTAAGGATATGCTTTTCGCCCGCATAGCTTTCTGCCAGCTTATCCAGCTCAGGACCGCAGGGAAAACGCAGTCCCAGCAAAACTCCCGTCCTGTCCACCAGCTGTCCTGCGTGCAGGTCGCTGCTGCCGCCCAAAAGCTCAACCTCAAAACCTGTCTCGGCAGTCCGAACCAACAAAAGTTCCGTTGTGCCGCCGGAAAGATGAACAGCCAAAAAGCTGTCTGCCTGCGGCATTTCGGAGGTTTTAACACCTGCCATCAAATGCCCCTCTTGGTGCGACGTATAAAAAACAGGCACACCGTAAGCCGCCGCCAAAAGCTTTGCATCGTTGACACCTGCAAAAAAAACAGGCATATAGGAATTTTCCGAAGGTCTGGGGCTTTGACTGACGCAGACAGCCTTAATATCTTTTCGGTCAAGCTTTTCCAGGCAAGAACAGAGAACCTCCCTGCCCTCCCGAATATGCTGAAAAAGGGCAGCATTTTGCGCCAAACCTCTTTCTCCTGCGGCAACCTCCAGAATACGGCGGTTTTCAGCGAGCAAGCTGCCTTTTTCATCAACAACGGCAATGCTCGTGGTATAACAGCTGGTATCAATACCGATTATCATAAACTTCTCCCAAATTAAAACCGAAATATCAGCTTAATTATCAATATGTTTCAAATAAATTATTTTTTAATATTTTTTATCACGAATCGGTTTTTCCGTTTTGAAATATTCCTCCAAAATTTCCTCAGGCAAAACAGCGCCTGCATCCAGCGCCTCCCGAATATCTTTGTTGGTCAGAAAAGCGTTTTCGCCGTAAATGCGTTTTTTGTCAGCCAGCAAATCGTCTGACTTAATAACATCCCGTTCGGAAATATCGGCCTTTTTAATTTTGCGGAAGCCTTGCTTTTTGATCATCTTGTTTTCTTCGGCAAAGCTTTCCTTGGCTTTTTCCGTCTTGATCTCCTGCTTGGGCGCCGCCAAGTCTTCTTCTGTCAGTTCCTCTTGACGTGATAATTCCGCCCGTTTTTTTGCGGCGGCAATATCTGCCAAATACTGCTCTCTCTTGCTTTCGTCCACTTGATAAGCGGCGTTGTTTTCCACCATAACCTTTTTGTAGAAATTATCCAAAACCGCATTGACAAAGGACGGTGATTCATCTGTGCCGAATTCCTTTGCCAGCTCCACGGCCTCGTTCATCACGATATTGGCAGGAGTTTTTGCCTGCCGCATTTCAAACATCGCCATTTTAATCAAATTGCGGTCAACCGCCGCCAAACGGCTCGGCTCCCAGCCTTTGGTGAATTTTTTCAGATATTCGCCCAATTCAAATTGATTGTCGCAAACACCATGCACCAATTCCAAAGCAAAAGCCTTGTAGCCGCCTTTCAATTCGGACTCCGCCAAGGTATGCTCCGCCATGGCAATTTCATTATTTCCCACATCCATCTGAAACAGCATCTTAAAAGCCGTCTCTCTCGCCAAATGCCTGCTCAAAATATGTCCTCCTAAAAAAATTCTTTTAAATCCCATCTGCAAAAAAAATATTTAAATATTTATATATATTATACGTCGCATTATATCACCAACGACCAAACTGCCGCCCGCATAACCTGCAACTTTTTTTTATCCGTCTTTTTATTCGTTGTTTTTGAATTTTTTGATAAAACCTTTCCAGCCGCCGTTCTTGTCAACCAATCTGCCCAAAAGCAAACCGATCAGAAGGCACACAGCAACCACAACGGTTTTCCAAAAACCGAACGAAACAAAGCATAAACCAACCAGCAAGCCGATAATCACACCGATTGAGGCATTGCGGTGGTTTTCCCACATACGGGCAAGAAACCCCATAATATCCATATGCCAAACTCCTTATTTTCACTTGATTAATTTTCTTGATTAACTTAACTGTTTTATTTATTTTTATTTGCTTCATCGCCGTCAAAGGAAACATTGACCGTTTCTTCCTCGGTTTCGGAAACATCGTCCCATCTGCCGTCGGGATTTTTTTCCACGGTTATGGGTTTGGCAACAACATCGGTGATAACAATTTTAACATCTTTAACCTTTAAACCGACCATAGTCTCCAGCTGAATTTTAATATCCTCCCGCATTGCCATTGCCAGTTCGGGAATATTGATGTCACCGTTGACTACGGTTTTGGCTTTCACGTTGATACCTTCAGGGGTTTCCTCCACAACAGTGCTGACGCTTTTTACCTGGCTGTAACCTTTAACAACCTGTCCGACAATGCAGTCGATGGCGCCGACGGAAATTTGTACATTGTCGCCCTGAGCCTCTGTGCTGATAACGGTCGCCTTGGACTGACCCTTGCTGTGAAAAGCGGAACCGAACATAACCAAAAGTCCCAAAACAAAAACCAAAGCCGCAACGACCAAAGCCAGCCAGCGGTGAGCCACTATCGTTTTGGCAGCAAAATCAACATAAAACACCGACGATCCGGGGTTGAAGCACAAAAAAGCTGCGCCTGCCGCCGACACTATCAAAAGCAATGAAAAAATCAATATCAATAATCTGTCAATAAATCTCATAATTCCACCTCTGCGAAAAATTCGGCAGAAAACTGCTGCCGACACCTTTGTTTAAAATGCAAAATAAAGGGCTAATGGAAATCCAATAGCCCTTTAAATAGTAAAAACCTTATTCAGCAGTTTCTGCTTCGGGTTCCTCCGCCTTCTTTTCGGGCTGAGGGAAAGCAACACCTTGAACATGGACATTTACGGCGCCGATTTTCAAACCGGTCATTGTAACAACGGATTCCTTAACGTTTTCCTGAATATTATTGGCAACTTCGGGAATTTTTGAGCCATATTCAACGATAATGCTTATATCAATGGTTGCAACGTCGCCGTTTATGTCAACTTTAATGCCTTTTGTCAGCTGTTTTCTGCCCAGCATCTGACCGATACCTTCAACGATACCGCCGCTCATGCCCACAACACCTTCAACTTCAGAAGCTGCGATGCCGGCAATGGTAGCCACAACGTCATTGGCAATTTTGATAGTGTTTTCGGCTTCTTCGCTTTGTACTTCCACTTCGATTACTTTATCATCCATAGAGCAAATACCTCCTTATAAAGAATGTAATTTTATTATAGCAAATCTTGCTGAAAATAACAATAAGTAATCTGATATTTCGTTGGTAAAAAGCCGATTTTTATCATATTTTATATCATGTTTTATCTGGTATTTTAATCTTTTATGACAATTATGGCGTTTTCATAGCCGATACCGGTGTATGTATCCACCAGCTGAGCAATTTTATCGGCGTCACCGTCGTTTATTTTTCCCGCTTGCGGTCTTAAAATCACATTAACCTTGTCCTCCTGCACAAAAACCACAGCCTCGCCGCCGTATTTTGCCACCAAAAGACTTTCCAGCAGCAATTCATTCTCCATACCCTCTGTTATTGCCAAAATTTTGTTTTCTGCCTCTTTTTTAACATCAGGCAGTGTGTCGGCGTCCGCCGCCATTTCGTTCAAAAGCTCCAGCTGTTCGGAACGCACCTTTTCCCGTTCCATTTCATAATTGACAAAATAATCGTTGTCGCTGTTCAAAGCTTCTCCCTCGGCGGCCTTGGTTTCAGTTTTGTTTTTTTTATCGGACGCCGAAACAGAGCTGTAAGCAGAATCATTCAAAACAGATTCGGCAACAGCCTGCCTTTCCTGAGGGTTCATACTGTTTTCCGCCTTGTTAACGGCGGCGCAGGAAAGCAAAATCAAAGCCACAACACCGAAAACAACAAGCAAATGCTGCGCCGCCTCTTTGTTGTCGAAGCTGAAAAAGTATTTGATTTTTGCAAAGAAAGCCTTTTGGCGTCTGTTTTCAGGCGGATGGTAACTGCACAAACTGCGCATTTCTTTATTCTTGTCCGATGTTTTTGCCGCCGACAGCCCACTGCTGCCGCCGTTTTCCCACCGCCGCTTTTTATCACTCTTTTTATCGTTCTTTCCGCTGTCACTCCTGCCCCAGCTCTTCTCCAAATCCGAAAGTGTCAGTTTCTTTTTTCTTTTCAGCATAATATTTCTCCTTTCTGTCATCAAAACGGTACACCCAACGGCGGTTTTCTGAATTGAAATTCAAATTTAAATTTTTTTTATTTTAATAACTTTAATAACTTAACCCAAGCTAAAACAACCAAGCCAACCTCATTGCCTAAAACAAAATCAAACGGCGGCAATTTGAGCTAAATCGCCGTTAATCAGCTAAATCCGAGCCGTAAACCGTAATTTTATGGGCGGGAATATCAAGCAAAGCTGAAACCGCTGTTGTGATTTTAGAACGCACATCAGGCAAATCGCCGCCCGCCGCAACCACCAAAACACCCTGAACTTCGGCTCCGATTTGCCGCACAACAACGGGAGTTTTGTTGTTGTTTTCAAAAACAATGTCGTTGCTGTCCGTGGTTTGCGTTACGCTTTTACTGCTGCCGTCAGCGCTGTTTTCGCTGGTTGTGTTTACCGTTGTGCTGGCATTAACGGCATATTCCGTTTTGCCACAGGAAACCAAAGTTACGGAAACGCTCACTTCACCCACACCTTTGATTTTGCTGAGTACGTACGCCAGCTTGTTTTCCAGCTGTGCTTCCGTATCTTCAGCGCCGACTGACTCAGATTTGCCGCCGTCCTCGTTATCTTGCCGCTGTTCTGCCGTCAAACCGCCGCAGCTGCTGAAAATCATCAAAATAATACCGATCAAAAGCGCCAGCAAAAGCATTTTCACCTTTCTCTGCTTTTCCCCTTTAAAACCCAGCTTTGCCAAAAGCTCTCGCATAAAATCGTGTTCTTCGTTAAAATTCCTGCTTTCCGATTTTTTGTTTTCTTCCGCCATCTCAAAAGCCTCCTTAATCCGCCGCACAGCTGACGGAAACCACAGTGTTTTCGCCGTTGATACCGTAATTTTCTGACAGCAGTTTTTCAACCTTGCTCCGAATTTTCTTTAATTCGGCGGCGTTGTTTTCAAAATCTTCACTCAGTCATTACATCATCAATACCGCCAAAATCCGCCAAAGTATCCCTAACGGCGGCATTAATCTCGGTTTCATACTGTCGGGCGGCGGATTTCGTCAATCCATCCCACAAATTTTCGCCGTCCGCCACAATATCCTCGGCAGCAACAGAGCTGCTCATATCCACACTGCCGCCGAAAACAGGTGTTTCACCGCCGCAAAGCCGCAAAACGGGATTTATGATAACCAAAACCACCAAAAGCCCCATAACAAATTTGGCGTATTTTTTGGTAGATCCCTGCGGCAAAATCATTTCCAAAAGCAATGTCAA
>JAHZFN010000200.1 GCA_019421315.1 Peptococcaceae bacterium
TTTAAAAGCTTCTGTTAATCTGCCGTTTGTTCCGTATTCCGCATACCGATTTCCTCTTTGCACTCCCATTTGACGGTTATGCGGCAAACGCCGTCCTGCAATTTGTAATCTGTTTTTTCTTCAATCAGTGTGTTGTTTTCACCGATTTGCTGACGCAGAGATTTTCTGGCTTCGGCAAGAGCTTTGCTTTTTGCCTCCTCCTCCGTATATTCCCGCACAACCTGCTTGGCAGGTGTTATTTCTTTCACCAAAAAGGTTATGGGCAGGGTCAGCCTGCCGAAAAAGCAGGGCTGCGCCTTTGTCGTTTTTATCAAAAGATTTTCTCCGTTTGACCCTGCTTCATCGGTATTCCAATCTCCCAAACCCCAAAGCCGCAGAAAGCTGGGGTCAACGCCGTCGGCGTTGGAACGCAGCAGGTAAACATATTTTTTGGCGGCGCCGTCGGGCTTTTGAGAAACCTCTTTCAAGGCACATTCGCCGTAGCCCTCATACCAAACTCTGCCTCGGATAATGGCGTCGGCTCTGCCGTCCGCCAAGGGGGAAACCAGCAAATCGCCCTTTTGCACCAGCTGTCCCGTTTCAGCCGCCGCCGTGCCGTGTTTTATCAAAATTTCTTCAATCAAAGCCTTGCGGTTTGCCCAAATTGCCCCCATCGTGGCGTTGTTTTCTTCCTCCGTCCAAACATCCCGCTCCGCCACGTTGTAATTGATCAATATGCCCCGCCTTTCCACGGCAATCCAGGAAAGCTCGGGAATATCCGTCAGCATTTGCTTTTGGATACTGTCAAAATCAAGATTTCTGCCCCAAACACCCTTTTTTATGCCATACTGCTCTCCCACGGCGATAATCTCGTTTTCATCCAGATATTTTACCTGCTCCCGCGGCGTCACCTCGATAAACCAAACAAATCCCGAAAGCACATAAAGACCAACACAAAAAAGCGCCATGCCCAAAACCAGCATTTTCCTTTTTTTCAGATATTTGCAGAAAAAGGGCAGACCGTACCGCCTGCCGATTTTAAAGCGACAGCCTGTTTTGCGGCTGACCGTCCGTAAAAGCCGCAGGTCGCCGCAGCTGACCTTGGCAATCACCAAAGGCTCCGCCGCCTCCTTGTATTCAATATCGTAAATGTCGATGTTTCTCTGCAAAGCCAAATTCAAAAACTGCTCTTTGTTTTTGCCGAAAACGGTAATGACAACATAGCCGCAAAGCCAGCCCCAAAGATACCTCAGCAATCATCACACCTCCCATTCCGTCAAATCAATATCCTCCCGTTTATCCAGAACAACAGCTATTTTGTTAATTTCGCCCTGAAGCAAAACCTCATCGGTACTGATATTTTTCAAGGCGAGATCATTACCCTTCGCCACCAAAAAGCCGTCGTTTACTTTCAGCCTTATTTCATGTTCGCTGTATTCCATTATGCCCTTGTGATTTTCCACCGAAAGCTTCAAACTGCCGATCAGCGTTATTCTGGGCAAATCCATCGCCAACTCCGTCGGCATTTCAAAAACCTCGGCGAAAATATTGCCGAAAATTTTACTGCGTTCGGTTTTACGCCTTTTCTTTTTTTTGCTCATACTGCACCTCGTCTGTCTGTTATCCGTCATAAATTATTTATTACGCATTTTGCTCATGCGGCTGTTATATAACTATGCCGTCAAAGCGCAGTCTAAAACCAAAGTTTTCCCGTGAATTTTTTATATTTTTTTATAACAAGACAGCTTAATTATTTTTGGCAAATTCCCGCAAAAAAACGCAGTATCCGAAAAATACTGCATTTTCTGTATGATAATATGGTTTTAACAATATTGTTATTTGCGATTTGATATTATTCAGCCTTAGTTGAGAAGCATAGTCAAAATTATTCCGGCGTCGGCAACGTTTACCATGCCGCCATAGCTGATGCAGGAAGCAAAAAAAACAAAACGCAGAGCCAATAAGCGCTCTGCGTTTGATATTTTAATAATTAAAATTTTTGTTTTCTGCCCAAACGAAAAATCAAAGCTTTCTTTTCGCCTTGGGAGCGCCCAAAATTTCAGACCACAAAAATGCCTGCTGCATGGGCGTATATTTGCGGTTTGCCATAACGGCAGCGACTCTTTCGTAAGCACCGTTTGTCTGCGTTTCGGCAGCCTGCACTGCTGCGTCAGGCGTTACGGTTACGATTACGGCAGGCTTTTTGTCTGCCAAATCAGCCTTAACGGTAAACTGCGGAGCCGCTTTAGGCGTTGGGCGGCTCGATTGGCGGGGTTTAACCTTTTGACCATAGGGCAAGGTTGGTTTGCCCTCCATAGAGGCACCCTCCACACCGTCCGCCGCTGTGCGGCGTACATCTCTTATCAATTCGTCGGCATCGTTTGCTGCCTGCTCAAACCTACGGCGAAATTCGTCCAAAGAAACTCCTTTTTCCTTGGCGGATTCCGCAGGAGAATGGTACGGGCTTGCGCTCTGCCTTGCCTGCCCTTTGCGTTGAGCGTTGGTTCCGGCTGCCGTTTTTCTTTTATTTTCGGTCTGTTCGGACCGCTTTTTCTTCTTTTTGCTGTCCGCAACCACGCCCAGCAACGCCAAAGCAACAGCAACCGCCACTGATACCCAATCCATCGGGCGTCACCTCCTTTGCGCTCTTCTCAAAGGATTACTGTTCACGATTTTCAGCGGCGCTTACTTTGCTTTGGGTTTGTTCGCCGCCTTTGGCGATGCCTTCCCGCATATCGGTATCCGCCTGAATATTTTTAATGTTGTAATAATCCATTACGCCCAAATTGCCTTTGCGGAAGGCTTCCGCCATGGCAAGAGGAACTTCGGCTTCGGCTTCCACAACCTTGGCGCGCATTTCCTGAATTTTGGCAATCATTTCCTGCTCGGAGGCAACCGCCATGGCACGGCGTTCTTCGGCTTTTGCCTGCGCAATCTGCTTGTCGGCTTCCGCCTGGTCGGTCTGCAGCTGAGCGCCGATATTTCTGCCGACATCAACGTCCGCAATATCAATTGATAAAATTTCAAAAGCTGTACCTGTATCCAAACCCTTGGAAAGAACGGTTTGAGAAATTTTGTCAGGATTTTCCAAAACCTCTTTGTGGCTGTTGCTGGAACCGACTGTGGTTACGATACCTTCGCCGACACGGGCGATAATGGTTTCTTCGCCGGCGCCGCCCACCAAACGGTCGATGTTGGCACGCACGGTAACTCTTGCCTTGGATTTAACCTCAATCCCGTTTTTGGCAACGGCTGCCACCATGGGAGTTTCGATAACCTTGGGATTAACGCTCATCTGCACGGCTTCCAGAACGTCACGACCTGCCAAGTCGATGGCGGCGGCTCGTTCAAAGGGCAGGTTGATATTGGCTCTTTCGGAGGCAATCAGAGCATTGACAACACGGTCAACGTTGCCCCCTGCCAAATAGTGAGCTTCCAGCTGGCTCACTTTAACGTCCAGACCTGCTTTTTCCGCCTTAATTAAAGGATTAACGATTTTAGCGGGGGAAACACGGCGCAAACGCATACCGATCAGGTCGATAATGCCCACCTTGGCGCCTGCCGCCAAAGCGCTGATCCACAAACGAATGGGAACAAAGCTAAGCAAAAACAATAATACTACAACAACAACAGCCAAAATAATCAATGAAGGCAAAATAAACACCCCTTTTCATTTTTATTATTTATTTCAATTTTTCATTGCAACCAAACAGATAACAAAACAAAATAATGCGCAAACACCTGACCGAAAATTTTCGATTTTTTTCGCACGGCGCCCAAATCGGCAAGCGAAAGCAAAGAATACTATCGGCTTTCAGCGAATTTAATAAAAAACTGTTGTGCGGATTTCGACAAAATCCAAATCGCCAAAACCCGCTATAAAGCCAAGACAACATCAATAAAAGAAAGACCTCTGTCAGTTTTCACCAAACCCGGATTACAGGCAATTCGCTAAGCACCCAAGTAGCAAAAACGAATACGCACTAACAGACTTCTCCGAACTAAATAGCGAACAAATCATTATACGAAGTTTAACAACATCCACGTCGTTAAAAAACGCCGTCAAAGAGTTTTGCGGACGATTATGCTGCTGCCGTCAACTTTGATGACCTTGACTTTGTCGCCGGCGGCAATAAAATCACCCTCCGTTACCACATCCACACGGTCCGAGCCGATTTTAACGGCGCCTGCGGGACGCAGAGCCGTCAAAGCGATGCCCTCTTTGCCTGCGTAATCCCTGATATTTATGGGTTGGCTAAGATAGCCCTCCTCCGTTGTGGTTTTATCACGCAAAACCAATCTTTTTAGAATATTTCTGCTTTTTTCGTTTTTGGAATTTACCATAATTAACATCCCCATTACCAGTAACACTATAACAGCTTGTATACACGCAGCCTTAAACCCGGAGGCAAAAAGCACAATAGTCACCAAAAGACCCAAAAGTCCGACTGTTCCGCAAACACTGCCGCCGGGAGAGAAAAAAATCTCCGTTAAAATCAAGACTAAAGCGACAAACGGCAAAAACAGCATATAAATTTGGGCGGCGCTCGCCTCATAGCTGCCAAAAAGATAAAAGAACAAACAGACTGCACCGACAATACCCGTAAAGCCGTCGCCTGAAATAACCAGCTCAACCAACAAGGCAATAAGCCCCACAAGCAAAAGAATTGTGGAAACAACGGGCGATGCCATTATGTCAACGCCTCTTTCCCAAAAGTTCTTATCCTCTTGAATAATAACACCGTTGGCAAGACCGTAATCTTCCAAAACAACAGGCAGGGAAGTGGCTTCATAGTCCGCCAGACCCATCTTCAAAGCCGTGCTGGCGGAAATGCTCAGCCTGCTCATATCAGGTATTTGGTCGCCGGGATAATCATCCGGCGAAAGAGTAGCGGGAGTTCGGTTCACTTTGCGCCCCTTTTCCGCCAAAACATCTCTGTAAACCTGCTGCCAATATAGATTTTCGTTATCGCTCAGGGCTTCCGTTTCATACATATACCCCGAACCGAAATCGGCGCCCGGCGACATAATGATAGTGTCACAGGACAAGGTAAGCAGAGCTGCGCCGTCCAAAGCCTTGCCGTCCACATAACAGACTGTATGCAAATCCGTTGCCAAAAGCAAATCGGAAATTTCCTTGGCAAATCGGTCATAGTTGGCGTAGGTATTCAAATTTATCAAAAAATAATCCGCACCGTCAGCTTCGGCGTGCTGCAAACTTCTCTTAACATAACTCGCCATTGTTTTGGTGAAATTCTCATTAACATCAATTATATATGTTGTTTTTCCCGCTTTCGCCGTTTCCGCACTTGCCTGCGGCTCCTCATAGGCAAAAGAATGGGCGGGAATTGCCACAAAAAGCAGCAAAAGCAAACTCAAAATGCATATCGGCAGCTTGAATTTGCCCGACCATATGGTCTGCACAAAATCACCTCATTTATTCAATACTCTGCACGGCGTCAAACCGACAAAATTCGTTAATGCCCGCTTTTTCGCCGAATTTTCGGTTCGGCGGCTTTTTAGCATTGCCTAATTGCCCGCATTTTCAGACACATTGTCCCTTGGTTGAAACGCCCGTCAAAAATTTTTTGCTTGCGGCAATCGGTTTACCGCCAAGCTCTGCACAAAAAACTTATTTTTCCAAAAAACAGCTGACCCAAATTGCCACAATCAAAATTATGGCAATGGGGTAAAGCACCTTGCGGATTTTCATTTTTTTGGCTTCTCTTAATTCCTGCGCTTGTTTTCGGCCGGCAATGTCATCATCAAAATCGCCGTCTGCCGCCTGCATTTCGTCAATTTCCGAAATTTTGGCGTCATCGCCGACCCGCAGAGTTTCATTATTTTCTATATTATTTTCTATATTATTTTTTATATTACTATTTTCTGTATTATAATTATTTTCCGTATTATTCATAATTCCCGAATTGTTCCCGAATTATTATTTTTTAATATTTTTTTAATTATTATTCTGACGGTTTCCCGCCACTACTTTGGCAAATTGCTTTATAACTTAATTTTTGCAGCCATATCGGCTATAACTTGATTTGCTCCAAGCTGCCGTTCGGCATCTGCAAATTTCTCCAAAATCCAAACTTTCCCTTGTTCCCCTTACTTTTCCGCCTATTCTTTTATTCCTGATTATTTTAGCATTATGCATTAGATTGATATTTTTTATCGCATAATATTTATTCGCCTTGCGGCACAGATTTTTGGCAGAATTTCGGGGGATTTCAAGAATATTTAATTATTCTGTTTACAATATAGATTATATCATCAAACAGGCTTTATTACAACAGCGGCCGGCTGAAGATTTTGCCAAAAAACGCACCGCCCTGCTGCGGCGATGCGTTTTGTTTGCTTTGATACATATTACTCGGAATATTCAAATTTATAACCGATACCCCAAATTGTCTTGATACATTTGCGGTATTCGCCGATATTGCTGCGGAGCATTTTGATATGGGTATCAACAGTGCGGTAATCGCCGCAGTAATCATAACCCCAAACGTCTGTCAGCAGTTTGTCGCGGGAAAGCACAACGTCGGCGTTTTTGCAAAGACAAAGCAAAAGCGCAAATTCTTTCGGCGTCAAATCCAAAAGCTTGTCATCCAGCCAAACGTTGCGACCGTGTTCGTCAATCACCAAGCCGCCGAAAACCAGCTTTTCTTCTTTTTCCACAACAACCTCGTTGCATCTTTTCAGCAATATTTTAATTCTGGCAATCAGCTCTCTGGGGCTGAACGGTTTAACAATGTAATCGTCGGCGCCCATTTCAAAGCCGTAAAGCTTGTCGTATTCCTCACCGCGGGCAGACAGCATAATTACAGGCATTCTTTTGGTTTTTCGGATTTCCCGCAGGACGCTCATGCCGTCCAGCTTTGGCATCATAACATCCAGAACAACCAAATCGAAATCGTTTTCTTTCAAAAGTTCAATCGCCTCGAAACCGTCTGTCGCTTCCATATAGTCGTAACCTTCAAACTCCAGATAGTTCGAGACCACGTCTCTGATACCGTCTTCGTCGTCAACGACCAAAATTCTTGTCATTTTCAAAAAACCTCCAAACCTATTTTTTAAGATTTGTAATAAATCACCCGGCATATTTTCGGCGGCACTTGCAAAGCCGCCCGACAAATTTAAAACATTTGTTTTCAAAGCAAACAAAACGAAGCCGCTTGTTTACAATTTGTTTACAAATTTGTTTACAATCATTATAACAAAAATTCTGCCCAAACCTATAAATTACACAAAAGTTTCATCATTAATTTACAGATAATTTTTATTTTTTTTAATTGACTTGTCTTTTTTGGATAATTGCTTTTTCATGCGGCAATTTCCAAATTCAACATAGCAGGCACATCGCCCGTGTTCAATTCGCCGGCAGCGCAAAAACAAAATTAAATTTCCCTTTTATAGGCAATTCGGAACTTTTCGGAATATTCTGCAATCAATGTTTGCAAAGGGCGGATTTCCAATAAAAACATGTTCTTCTGCCGCCTTTCCAAGTGCATTTTCAGCATTTTTGCCAAAAGACGATTTTGCAAAAAATCCTTTTTTTGGCTTTCATTATGGAGAATATTGCCAAAACCATGAAACTTTAAACAAAAAACTTTCATGGTTTTTCCATTGCAATTAACAATTTAAAATTTTATAATAAAGTTGAATTAAGGATATGCTTCGTTAAATATTTCCCTTCTGAAATTGCTTCGGCAATTCAAATATTCAACAAAGCCAAACTATTAAGATAAAAGAAAGTGCGGTCGGGGTTCCCTAAGCCTGCGGTCGAAAAAAGCTTTTCTTTTATCTGTAATATTACCTAAAATGTATCCTTCATTTACCGACGAGACTGCCAAACTCTTCGGTGCAGAAACAAAATAAATCATACATAATTCATTTTCCTAGGACGCCCTTTTTTGGGCGTCCTCTCTCGTTGTCTGCCTTTAATTTATAAAAAAAATCTGTATAGCAGAATATATCAGCACACCTTTTTGGTGCGCTTTTTTTGTATGCCGCCCTTGCGGCTGTTTATTTACCTGAAAATACCAAACAAGCATATTTTTTCCGAAAACAGATATAATTTTAATATGATATTTTTTACAATATCGTCCTTATAGTTAATTATGCCATATTATAATTGCATATGTAATTTATCCATAAATTCAAAAGTCGTTACTGCACAAAAAACGTAAATAGCAAATAATAAAAACATTTGGAGTAAAAATATGAGAAAAAATATGAGAAAAAATATGAGAAAAAATATTTTGGCAAAAACCGCCGCTGTTTTGATGATTTCCGCTGCCTTGCTCTGCCTGCCTGCCAGGCTTTACGCCGAACCCGACGAGCTTTTGACAGACGGCGCCGCCGACAATTCCGCCGTTGAAGAGGAAATCGCCGCTTCCCGCCAAGAGCACTTGAAGCCCGTTTTTCAAAGCCCGGTCAGCGGTGTTATTTCCTGTAACTTCGGCTACCGCAAAAGCGGCTTTCATCATGGGTTGGATATTGCCAACCAATGGGGAACCAATATTGCCGCCATCGCCGACGGCACCGTTACCGAGGCGGACTGGAAAAGCTCCGTTTACGGTTACGCCGTTGTCATCAACCACGGCAACGGCTGGGAAAGTTTGTACGGGCACTGCGGTATGCTGACCGTTGAAAAGGGGCAAAAAGTCAAAACGGGCGATATTATCGCCGTGGTGGGCAGCACGGGCCGTTCCACGGGGCCGCACCTGCATTTGGAAATCCACAAGGACGGAGTTTATCTTAATCCCAAGCTCTTTGTGGAAATAAGCAAAACGCAATAGGCGGCGGCTTTATTGCCGCCCCGCCTTTTTGACATTTGCCGTGCTTTGGAGCCATGCCGAAAAATCACACCAAAAATCCGTCCTAAAAACCACAAGCCGTAATATAATTTAGCAAAGGATTGGGTCGGAGGTCTTTTATGCAGGATTATA
>JAHZFN010000002.1:0-11491 GCA_019421315.1 Peptococcaceae bacterium
TGCAGCGCTTTGAAGGTTTTTTCGATGATGTGTTTTCTGGACTGTGTCAAAACCTGCACGGTAACATCATCGGGAATCAAGTCATCTTCGATTAATTTTCGCAAAAATTCGTATTCGGTTTCGGAAGCGGCAGGAAAGCCAACTTCGATTTCCTTAAAGCCCAGTTCTACCAGATACTTAAAAAATTCCAATTTTTCATCCAGGCTCATCGGAACAATCAGTGCTTGGTTGCCGTCGCGCAAATCCACGCTGCACCATTTGGGCGCTTTTTCAATGTGATCTTTTTTGGGCCATTCCATTTCCGCAATGCTCATGGGCGGAGCGAAATAGCCTACCTTGTACTTTTCGTAATTTTTCATGGTAATTCAAACCTCCGTTTTTCGTTTTTTTGGTAAAGTAACAAGGCAACTTTTTCCCAAATAAAAAATCGCCTCTTCGGCGATTTTTAATTAAGAAAAAAATCGCAAAAGAGACGAAAACAATGGCTTTTTTGTTATTTCCGCGGTACCACTCTTTTTGGCAAAACGCCGAAAACAACTTGGTTTTTATCAGATTTCCGCCGTCTGCCCTCTCGTTAAAAACTGCTCGGGGGTGAGACACTGCAAAAGGTTCACGGACTTTCAGCCAACGTCCGCTCTCTGGAAAAACCGACATTGCAATTTATTCCCGTCATGGCAATCAGTTTATAATTATTATCTTGTAATTAATAATATAAGACAAAAAAAAGCCGATGTCAACAGGCACAAAAATATTTAATAGTTTTCTCACAAATTTTTTGTTAATTTCCAAAATCAACCTTGCAAAATCCATTTTTCCGCCGACGCAATGGCAAAGCCGCCGCAGAGGCGGCAACCCAAAGACGGCAAAACCCAACCGGCGCAAAACCGCCGTCTGTCATGCAAAAACAACAGCGAAAGATATTGCTTTTGCCGACGTTTTGTTATATTATATTTATAAGTGAGATACAAATATATAATATAAATTTAAAACCAAACAAAACCCGCAGGGAAATTTTGTTTTTGCCTTTGGGGCGGCTTGGTTTTTTTGTCATTATAATATTTTTATTTTTTTAATATATGTATGGAAAGGAAACAGAATTCATGAAAATTTGCGTATTGTCAGACAGCCACTACAAAGTCGGAGATCCCACCTTTGTTTTTGATTATTTGAGAAACCACAAATTTGACTATATCGTTCATGCGGGCGACATCGGCGCCATTGATTTCTACAACGAAATTATGGCCTGCGCCTCCACCTACTGCGTTGCCGGCAACTGCGACAACGCCTACAACGAACAGTACTTCGGCACCCGCCAAACTCTGCCTTTGCAAAAAATCAAGCTGGGGCTTATCCACGGTCACCAGGGCATCGGCGAAACGCCCGTGGAAAGACTGCAAAAAATCTTCCATTACGACAACGTTGACGTTGTTGTTTTCGGGCATACCCACGAACCCTTTAACGAGGTTATAGACGGCGTTTTGTATTTTAACCCCGGCTCCTGCTCCGCCAAAGAAGAAAAGCCCTCCCTCGGCATTTTGGAAGTCAACGGCACAGACATCAAAGGCGAAATAGTTTACTTGCAAAAATAAATCTTTTTTTTACTTACAGAAAGGGGTTAAAGTTCCCTTTTCTGTAAGTATTTCAAAAAAATGCAAAATTTAAGCAAAAAATTTAAAAAATACAGTTGCTCAACGGCGCATTTAGTGGTATAATCTTATTGTTGTATGGTTTTGTTTAAGCGACCATATACGGACTCGGGATGTGGCTCAGTTTGGTAGAGCGTTGCGTTCGGGACGCAAAGGTCGCAGGTTCAAATCCTGTCATCCCGACCAAAGCATGGGGGTATAGCTCAGATGGGAGAGCGCTTGAATGGCATTCAAGAGGCCAGCGGTTCGATCCCGCTTATCTCCACCATCAAAAAAAACCTTGAAAACATCGGTTTTCAAGGTTTTTTTCTTTTTCCGCCGCAATATGGCACAAGCAAAAGCATACAAACGGCAGCCTGAATTACAGTTTGCAAAAAAATTTTTATACAGCCGCAACGCCCGCCCGATAAAGGGAAACGGCTGTTCAGGCAAATTTTACCTCAACAAAAATTTACAATTTGTATTTTTTTTATCCGAAAAATATGGTATTATATAAGTTAGAATAGTGTAGTGTTTGGTAAAATCGGCAAAATAGGCGGTTGACACACTGCTTTGCCGTATAAAACATCAGCCGAAAGCCGCGACAGACAGAGTTTTTGCCTGCGCAAAAAACAAGCTAAAAAATAATTTGTAAAAAACTGCAAGTTTTCGGCGGAAAAAATGTATTACATAATAGGAGGACACGAAAATTATGATCAACCTCCCTGATAAAGCCTTGGTAGCGGAGGCTTTAAACGGAAATGACGATGCTTTTCGTGTTATAGTCGAAAGATACCAAAAGCCCGTTTTCAACATGGCGTTTCGTATGTGCGGCGATTACGACGAGGCCGCCGACTTGACACAAGAGGCATTTTTGCAGGTTTACCGTGTGCTGGATAAATATGACGACAGCAAAAAATTTTTTTCCTGGATGTATCGGGTTTCCCACAACATCTGCGTTAATGTTTTGAACAAAAAACCGAAAAATGTTGTAGCCATGGACGAAATTCAGGAAAACAAACTGTATTCGGAAGACCCCCTGGCTCAGCCGGAAAAATATTACAGCAACCGTGAACTGCGGCAAAATATCGACGAGGCAATCATGAATTTGCCCGAAACTTACCACGATGTAATTTATATGCGCTTTGTGCATAGTCTATCATATCAGGAAATAGCGGACGCTTTGGGTCTGCCGATTTCCACCATTGAAACGAGAATTTACCGTGGCAAGGCGCTTTTGCAAAAAGCACTGAAAGAATATGCGGAAAGGAGGCGGTAACAGATGAAGAATGCGGAAAACAATAATAATTTAGAAAACAACATGGGAAACAATACAGAAAACAATGTTGAACAAATTGATTGCAGTCTATTTCAGGAAATGATTTTTCCTTATTTGGACGACAATCTGACAGACGAAGCTACTGCCTGCTTTTTGGAACACGCCCGAACCTGCCCCGACTGTCAGGCGGCGTTGGAAGAAGCCCGTTCCTTTGAGTTCAGCCTGATCGGTTCCTTTGTCAACATGGATCCCCCTGTGGATCTGGCAGATAAAATCATGGCAGATCTGCACAAAGCTCCCGTTGTTCCTTTGGAAACGGCTGAACCGCAGCCTGTTGTCCAGGCAGAACCTGCGGCGGCGGCAACAACGGCGGCAAACGCCAAACCATCTGTTAAGACCGTCAAAAAATTATCCAAAAAGAAGATTTTCACAATTTTCGGCGGCGCAGCGGCAGCTGCGGCTTTGGTTTTTGTTGTAAATTTGGGCATAAACGCCACCCCCGATGACAGCAAGCCTATTAATGTGGCAGACGGCGATATCGGCAGCGGAATCATCAGCGCCGGTCAGGAAATCAATCGATACGGTGTTTTTGAAGCTGATGCTGACACCGACGGCTCCGACGTTTTGAACAGCGAAGCGCAAAATGCCGCCGACCAAGCGGCTGACAAGAGTGTTTTCACAACAACCACCAGAAAGCCCGCTTCTTCTGCCGGCAAAACCACAACGACGGCAAGCAATCACGGCAAAAAACACACAACAACCAACGGCGGCAAAAAGCATACTACCACCAACAGCGGCAACACACAAAAGCCGAACAACAGCCAACAAGCAAACAATAATTCCGGAAACTCCGGCAATTCGGGAAGCACGAATAACTCCGGAAACAGCGGAAATTCCAATAACAACAGCCAAAACGGCGGCAATTCCAACAGCGGCAGCAATAACGGCAGCGGCGGCAGTTCCAACAACAACACATCCACCGTTGTTTTGCCGAAGCCGTCCTACGGCACCGAAACAACAGGCACTCTGAACCAAAGACTTTTGGCGGCTTATGATAAAGAAAGCGTCTATATGCCCTCCGTTTCTTTGGACAACAAAACCGTTTCCTACTACACAAAAATCAACGATAAGGTTTATCTTTGGAAATGCAATTTGGAAACAGCGGCAGAGCCTGTCTGCGAAGGCGCAGTAACCGACACCAATTTCCGGCTGAAAAACACAACGCCCGTATACAGCGTCAACACTACCGTTTTCTCGCCCGACATGACCATGCTTTCCATGAATGCCCGCGGCGATAATGCAGGTGTTTGGGTTTCCAATCTGCTGAGCAACGGCACCCTGAGCCGAATTACGACAGAGGGCGGCGGCGACCTGTTGGCTTGGGCTCCCAACAGCTCCAAATTTGTCTACACCAACAGCGAAGGCGACCTGTACGTTGCTTATCCGATTGAAAAACGCATTGTTCTGCTTTTTGAAGGAAATGTCAAGGATGTTGCCTGGAGCAGCGACAACAAAACATTGGTATTGACCAACCAAGAAGAAAACGAACAGCTTAGTCTTTACACCATTCAAGTTCCCTGAACGGCTGATCTGTTCTCTGAGGACAAATAAATAAAAAAGCAAAAGCGCTTTATTTTGATTTAAAATAAAGCGCTTTTTTGTATTCTCTCATAAACCCCGAAACGGCAAAAAAAATAAAGCGGCAAAAACTGCCGCTTTTTCTGCAATAATAAAAACCCCGAAAGGCTGAATTATTTGAGACCGTATTTCTTTTTGAATTTATCAACACGACCGCCTTGTTCAACCATCAAGCGTTTGCTGCCAGTGTAGTAAGGATGGCATTTGGAACATACTTCGACTTTAATTTCGCCTTTGGTAGAACCTGTGGTGAATTTGTTGCCGCAAGCGCATGTAACTTCCACTTCTTGATATTTGGGATGAATACCCTGTTTCATTTCCGTTTCACCTCTTTCTTTGACCGGAATTATAGCAAGCAGACAAAACTGCTCTAACTGTGCATTTTCGTTACCAAAACATTATAACACATAAAGATTAGGTTGTAAATAGTTTTTTCGGCAAGTCTTAATAATTTAATTTTTAATTCTATCAAAAAAAACTAAAAACCTAAAAATCATCGCCGACGGGATAGGAATAATTGCCGATTACCGTATCAGGCAGATTTTCCCGCAGAATATCCAGCATGGCAGGCACGCCCAGCCCCTGCTCCGCCTCGCCGTAAAGCTCCGTCATAATCTTGGGATCAATGTTCAAATTGCGAATTTGAATTTGGTCTATGCCGTATTTTTGGCAAAAATCAACAATGGCGTCCAATTCGCTCAGGCGGTCGTTGAAGCCGGGATAAGCCAGATAATTCAAGGCAACCTTGACGCCGTGCTTTTTGGCGTAGGCAACGGATTTTTCAACGTCGGCGAATGTGAAATTAACAGGTCTGTGATATTTGGCGTAGTTCTCGCCGACAGCGCTGATCAGGCTGACCCGCAGGCTGTCAATTCCCGCATCGATGATTTTCCGCATATTTTCGTAACTGCCCGCATTGGTGTTCATGTTGACAGTGCCTCTTTTGGTTTCGGCTCGCACCAGCTTGATAATGCGGCTGATCAAATCCCCCTGCAAGCAAGGCTCGCCCTCACAGCCCTGCCCAAAGCTGACAATGGGATACTGCGCAGTTTTCAGATGAGCCGCCGCCACAGCCGCCGCCTCCTCCGCCTTGGGGGATTTTTTAATCCTCTGCTGGGGCGATTGACAGTCGCCGCCCTCCTGCAAAGACAAACAGCCGATACAGCGGGCGTTGCAAACGGGAGAAACGGGCAGTCCCCCCTCAAACCGCCGATACATAATATTCTGCGCCGTAAAACAGCCGTACTCCAAAGAACAGCGGGACAGCTGCTTTATCAGCTGATTGTCGGGAAATTCCTCCTGCCGTCTGCGCACCAACTCCTCCAAATCATCGGTGTTGTAAAGACGGGGGTTCCAGCGGTCGTCCTCGTCTGTCTGCATTGCCGCCACCATCAATGTACCGTCCTCCGCCACACCGACCGCCGTATAGCCCAAAATGGGCAGTGTTTCGCCGTGGTCTGTTATGGCGGGCAGCAAGGTTCTGGTGAAGCCTTGGGGCAAAAGCGCCGCCACGGCAAAAATTTCCTCGTCCTCCTCCGTGTTATACGGGTTTTTGGAAAGGGAAACTATGTTGCCCTCGTTGTCCATGCCTATGCAGTGCCTGCCCGGCACCAATGTCAAGGTTGCGCCCTCGGGCATCGGCATAAGCTCCCTTTCTTCCGGCACAACCAGCTCGTTTCCCAAACGCCCCAGCATCCGCAGCGGCTGAAAATCCAGCCATTCGCCGCAGCTGCGGGAAAATAACAATCTAACCATAAATCAATCCTCCGCCCCAAAAGGCTTTTTATCTAAAGCTTTTCTATCGTTTCACTCGTTTTGTCTTGCTTACTTGCCAAGGCAAAAACGGGAAAACACTCGGTCGATAATATCGTCCGAGGTTACGCCGCCCGTAATCTCCGCCAAAGCCTCCCAGGCGCCCTGAATGTCAACAGACAGCATGGAACCCTCTATGCCTGCCGCATATGCCGCCAAGGCTTCCTGCAAATGCTTTTCGGCACGCAGAAGAGCCGATTTTTGACGACCGTTGACAAGACCTACCATGGAATTGCGGTCAACCTTGCCCGCAACCGCCATTTGATAAATCTTATCTTTCAGCTCCTCAAGACCGCCGCCGTTTTTGGCGGAAAGCTCCAAAACGGCAGTTTGCGGAAACAGCTCCGCAAGCCTTGCCTTAAATTCAGCCGCTTCGTCCGCCGCCGCCAAATCCGTCTTATTCAAAAGGAAAAGCAGAGGTTTGCCGCTCATCTCGGCAATTTTCTGCCGCCATTCTTCGTCCAACGGGCAGGTTATGTCCCAAACCAGCAAAACCAAGCCTGCTTCCGCCATTTTTTGCAGGCTTTTCCGAACGCCGAAAGCCTCGACGGGGTCATCCGTTTCCCGAATCCCCGCCGTATCCGCCAAACGAATGGGCACGCCTTTTATGTTAAAATACTCCTCAACAGTATCCCTGGTGGTGCCCGCAATATCCGTAACAATGGCTCGCTCCTCGCAGAGCAGGGCATTAAGCAGGGTGGACTTGCCCGCATTGGCGGGACCGACAATGGCGGTCAGCAGTCCGTCCCGATACATCTTGCCGTCATCGGCAGTTTTCAGCAAAGACCGCACCGTCCGCAAAACCTCGCCCAGCCGATTTTCCAAATCTAGCTGCCGCCAAATATCCTCCTCTTCTTCGGGGTAATCCACTGCAACCTCAATCTGCGCCAGAATATCCAAAAGCTTGTCGTTAGCCGCAAGCACAGTCTGCCCCAGCCTGCCGCTCAGCTGTTTTTCGGAAATTTGCAGAGCCTCGGCGCTTTTTGCCTGGATAATATCAATTACCGCCTCCGCCTGGGTCAAATTCAGCCTGCCGTTGACAAACGCCCTTTGGGTAAACTCGCCCGGCTCCGCCATCACGGCTCCCGCCGCCAGCAGGCTTTTGATAATTTCCTTGGTAACCACATAGCCGCCGTGGCATTGAATTTCCACAACATCCTCTCCTGTGTAGGAATGGGGCGACGGCATATATACCGCCAAAACCTCGTCCAAAATTCTGCCCTCGGCATCCAGAGCATTGCCGAAATGCATATAACGGGGCTTCGGCATAAATTCTTCGCTGCCCACTTTGCCAATCGGCGCAAACACCTTTTGCAAAATTTGCAGAGCTTCATCGCCGCTTATTCTGACAACGCCGACACCGCCTTCGCCCTGCGGCGTGGCAACGGCGCAAATTGTATTCTGTAACATAAAAAATTCCTCAAATCCGATTTTTTTTACCACTATATTTAATCAATATATTTACTTAATTATATTTAATCAGTATAAAATCACTATTCAAAATATGTAATATGTATATTTTTTCAAAATTTTCTCGATTAAATCGGCTTTAATCGTCTTGCTTCCGCAGTTCCTCTTTAACCTCGACGCCCAAGGCGTAAACATCGCCCGCAGGCAAGCCGTACATGGCGGCAACCTCTTTGGCGGCGGCTTTATGCTTCATGCCGCCCTGCATAAGGCGAACCAAATGCTGCCGTACCTCGTCCATGTCCGCCGCTTCCTCTAAAGGTTCGGCGCCCGCCACAACCAGAACAAATTCCCCCATAACCTCTCTGTCCTGCCAAATTCGGCAGATTTCCGCCAATGTTCCTCGGTTGATTTCCTGGAATTTTTTGGTAAGCTCTCGGCAAAGGGCAGCTTTTCTGTTTTCGCCGAAAACCTCTGCCGCCGCCGCCAACGTTTCCTTAATGCGGTGGGGCGCTTCGTAAATAATCAGCGTTCTCGGTTCATCCTTGATGGTTTGCAGATACGACTTCAGCTTGCCGCCGCGCGGCAAAAAGCCCTCGAAAGCGAATTTTTCCGTCGGCAATCCGGAAAGCACCAAAGCCTGAATGGCGGCACAGGCGCCCGGCACGGCGTCCACCTCCAGTCCTTCGGCAACGGCACTTTGCAAAATGGCGGAACCCGGGTCGGAAACGCCCGGAGTACCGGCATCACTGATCAAAGCAACATTCTTGCCCTCTCGCAAAGCCTGCAAAAGACCTTCCTCCCGCACCTTTTCGTTGTGTTTGTAGTAGCTGACCATCGGGCGTTTTATGCCGAAATGGTGCAGCAGGGCGCCGCTGTGTCTTGTGTCCTCCGCCGCCACCAAATCCGCCTCGGACAGTACATCCAAAGCCCGCTTGCTCATATCTGACAAATTGCCGATAGGCGTTGCCACCAGTGTGATTTTCCCTGACATACTTTTCTCCCGTTTCTTTGTATCTCTTATCTTTAAACTCTAGCCAATTCAATAATTCGTTTCATATTTTATTATACTTATTATTATATTTCTTAGATTTATATTTTATATTTTGGTTTAACGACTTATTTTTCGGGCGGCTCGCCGCCGCCTTTGCCGTGCAGGCAGCTTTCGGGCCAATGCTTTTTGCAAACCTCGTCCGCCGCCGCAATATTTATATCCGCCAAAACCGCCGTTTGGCAAAAATTCAAAACAAACTCCCAAAGGGTCAGCAAACACCTGCCGCCGTCCGCCGCCCAAACAGCCTGCCTGCGGCGGCAGAAAAAACCGTTTTCGGCGGCAATACGGCAAACCACGCCGTCCCTGGCGGCGGGAACAACCAAATTAAAACTGCCGTCAGCCCGCAGAACCTCCCTCGCCGTCCGAAAAAAATCCGCCAAGGTTCCATTCAGTTCAAAACGGGCGGCGGCTCTTTCCGCCACGGAGCTCAGCCTTTTACTGCTCAGCGGCATATACGGCGGGTTGCAGATTATTTTATCGTATTTTTTGCCGCCGTCCGCCAAACCTCGAAAATCACCGTCAATAATTGCAATATCCTTTGCCAAGCCGTTCAAAAGCACATTGCGCCTTGCCAAATCGGCGCAGTTTGCCATAACCTCAACGCCCGTATAGTGCGCCTGCGGGCATTTGACATACAAAAGCAGAGTCATGCCGCCGTTGCCGCAGCCCACATCCAACACATCTTCTCTCGGCAAAATTTCGGCAAAATCCGCCAAAAGCACCGAATCACTGCCTATACAAAAATACCGGGGCTGCTGAATAAGCTTCAGACCGCACCGGTATAAATCGTCTAATCTTTCGCCATCCTTAAGCAGCGACATTTGATAATCCGTCAGGCTTTGCAGAAGCATTTGCCGCTGTTTTGCACGGTCCGTCATAGCTTGCCGTCCTGCTGGCTCTGCATAAAAGCCATGCAAAGCAGACATTCCTCACCCTCGCGGCTTTTGGCAAAATGGGTCGGGCAGATGTGGTAGCCTTCGTCATACAGCTTTTTCAAAGCCTCGTCGCCCTCGCTGTGCAAATCGGCTTCGTTCACCCGTTCCAACAGCTTGGCGTTTTGGGTTTCCAAGGATTCCACCCTTTGGCGAATTTCCGCCATTTTTTCCAGAAGACCCGTCAGCTCTTCCTCTATCAATCTAAGCTCTTTTTGCAAAGACATCTTTTTTCAAACTCCTTTACAGCGGGCTGAATTTGTCAAAACCAAATCAGTCCTCCAGCTTGCGCAGTTCTGCTTCGTCAACTTCTTCCCCCGTCAGATATTTGGCGCAGGGGTGTTGGCAGGCACCGCATTGCTTGTTGCAGCCCTTTGCCGAATTTTTGCCGTCATATTCGTCATATTCATATTTCAAACAACACATCAAACGGCCGCAAACCCCCGAAATTTTGGCAGGGTTCAAAGAAAGGTTCTGTTGTTTTGCCATTTTGATGGAAACAGGCTGAAAATCACCCAAAACCGAATGACAGCAAAGCTCACGGCCGCAGGTGCTGTATCCGCCCAGCATTTTGGCTTCGTCCCGCACGCCGATTTGCCGCAGTTCGATTCTGGTGCGGAAAACCGCCGCCAAATCCTTAACCAATTCTCGGAAATCCACACGGGATTCCGCCGAAAAATAAAATATAACCTTGCCCTGGTCAAATGTGTAATTCACATCAATGAGCTTCATCGGCAGTTTGCGGTAAGCAATTTTTTCCAAACAAATATCAAAGGCCTTTTTCTCGTTTTTCTTATTTTTTTCGTATTGTTTATCGTCTGCCGCCGTGGAAAGTCTGATAATATCTTTGCAGGGAGAGGGCAGTTGTTTTTCGTCAATTTCCCGTTCTCCCAAAACAACGCTGCCGTATTCTATGCCGCGCGCCGTTTCTACAATAACGTTATCGCCCACCTTGACATCAAGCTTTTTCGGGCAAAAATAATAAATTTTGCCTGCTTTTCTGAATCTTATTCCTACTACCTTTATCATCAAATACCTCCGTATCCGTTTCTTTGCCGTTTTTTTATAAGCAATCCGCCGATTGCCTGCAAAAAATTCATCTTATAAATTTATCTGAATTATATTAAAACATATTAAACTCAACTTAAACCCACCGCGCCGCTTTCTTGAAAAAATTTTCCAAAACAAAGCCGTCGGTTTGGGCAAGTCCAAATTAAGCCATACATATTTATTTCTCTTATTTATTTCTCTTATTTATTTCTCTGTCATTTCCTCTTATACCTGCCTGTTAAACAAATCTTGCAATTTAATGCAAAGCACATTCAAAAGCAGGTTGGTGTTGATGTTGCTTTTCGCCATCCGAATATATTCCTCGGTCAGGTTTGCCGCCTCCAGCGCTTTTGCGGCATCAAAAACCTTCGGTATTTTTTTACCCCCCGTCAGGCTGCTTTCGGGCAGATATTCCGCCGCCAGCATTTCCCGAAAACAAAGGAGCAGCTGTTCCAAAAAACAAATCGTCTGCTTTTTGGCGGTAATGTTTTTTTTCTTGTCGTCCTTGAAGCTGCCCGCAAAAACCAGCGCCGACCCCAAATCGCCCGACAAAATTTTCAAAAGGTGCAGAGCCTTTTCCGTCATTTCCGTCCGCAGTTCCCGTTCCGCCGTATCGTTGTTTTCCGCCTTTTCCCGCAGGCGCACCCAAACCACACGGGAAAGAATGGTCTGCAAAAGGGAATCGCCCACAGGC
>JAHZFN010000002.1:11501-17564 GCA_019421315.1 Peptococcaceae bacterium
AAAATAAACTCCCTCGGGCGGCTCCTCCAAAATTTTCAAAAGGCTGTTGGCGGCCGCCGTCTGCATCGTGTGGGCATCGTGGATAATAACCACCTGTCTGCCGCCCTCATACGCCTCCAGATTAACAAAATGCTGCATTTTTCTGGTTTGGAAAATTTTGACGCTGGCGCCGTCAGGCTCAATTATCTGCAAATCGGGGTGATTGCCGTTTTTCACCTTTTGGCAGGAGGCACAAAGTCCGCAGGGAACGCCGTCGGCGCCCAAATTTTGGCACAGCAAAGCCGCAGCCAATTCCTTTGCCTGCTCCAACAAAATATCCTCGTCCCCCGTCAAAAGCCACGAATGGCTAATCTTCCCCGTGGCAATAATATCCGCCAATTTCCTCTCCAACATTTTTTAACGACCTCTCTACTTGTTAAACTCTGCATATAAGTCAGCTAACGCTTGGCAACTCGGTGAAATCCAAAGCAAAGCCGCCGAATTTAATCAACATCAAAAAATTCGTTGTTAAGATTTGTGCCGTTGATGAAGCCTCGCAAAAGCAAAATGCCGCTGACAATCTGTCTGATTTCGTACTTGATTTCGTTAATATCTCGGTTGGCGTCAACCACCTTAATGCGGTTTGATTCGGCTTTTGCCAACTCCTTATAGCCGCTGCAAAGTCTGTGATGAAAATCTATTTTTTCCTGCTCCAGGCGGTCAATCTGCCCTTCAGCTTTGCCCTCGGCAAATTTCTGCCGCCGCTGAACTCTTGCCAAACCGACTTCCGCTTCCAAATTCAGCAGAATTGTCAAATCGGGCATCAAGCCGCCCGTTGCCATGGCGTTCACCTGCCGCAGAAAATCCAAGTCCAAACCCCTGCCGTATCCCTGATACGCCAAATGGGAATCCACATATCGGTCGCAGATAATCACGCAGTTTGCCGCCAAAGCGGGGCGCAGAACCTTTTCTACATGCTGAGCTCGGTCGGCAGCATAAAGCATAGCCTCCGCCCGTGCCGTCATCTCCGTGTTTTCGGGGTTCAAGATAATGCTGCGGATTTGCCCGCCGATTTTGCCGTCGCCCGGTTCTCTGGTGTTCAAAACGGGAACTCCCATATGCACCAACCATTCCGCCAGCATGGCGCTTTGGGTGGATTTCCCTGCGCCTTCGGGTCCTTCAAAAGTGATAAAAAGTCCCTGTCCCTGAAAACTGCCGTTATTTTTATTATTTCTTTTCAGTGTTTTTTCGTTCATTTTTTCTTTTTCACCTATTTTATCTATACAAACTACCTGTCTTTATTTTTTGATAAAATTATTGACCTGCTCTGCAAAACTACTTTACAACAAGAACCTTACCGTCAACAATACCGTCGACTCTGCCGCCCTCGTCGTAAATATATTCAACGCCCGCCACAACAATATCGCTGATTTCTTCGCCGGGACCCACCGCAGGCACGCCGCAGGGATACGGCACAACCAAATCCGCCGCAATTCTGCCGACGGCGTCCTGCCAATTCACCCATTCCGTGTCATGCGCCAAAGCCTCACCGGGTGTCATAACCTGCTTCGGCAAATCGCCGAAATCCACAACGGGCAAAATTCTGCCTTTGATTTTTTCCAAAGCCTTACCCGCCGCCTTGATTTTTTTGGCAATTTCTCTCGTTTCGGCAACGGTGTTAAAGGCAGACGCCAAAACAACCGCCGTTCCGTTGTCGGCAAAGCTGACCTCCACGCCCTCCTTGCGCAAAGCCTCGGCAATCTGATAGCCGCTGTGGTTAAGCTCGCTGAAAAGCACCAAACGGCAGCTGTCGTAATCACGCACAGGCCAAGGAATATTACGGCTGTCCAGACAATCCAGAACGCTGTTGCCCGCCGCCGATGACCGCAGAACGGAGGCGTTTTTCAGCATTTTTGCCGCCAATTTGTCATCGTTTGCCTGCCAGTTGGCTCTCGCTTCATCCAAAGAAAGCAGCAAAGGATAAGAATAATCCCCCGCTGTCAGCATATCCAAATATTTTTCAACAGGGTAGTTATGGTCGTTTTGCAGCATAACCGCCGTTTGGTTCAGGCTGCCCATGGTTTCCGACCAGCCGTCAACCACAACCGCCGCACCGCTGTCAATGGCAGGGTCGGGCCAGCCTGTAAACTTGAAATGCGCCCCGTGGCTTTCGTCCACAACGGTCAGCATACCCTTATGCCCCGCCAGTCTTGCCGTTGTCCGCAAATCGCCGCAAAAGCCATGCTCCGACGGATAAACGAAAACCATCGCCCTGGCTCCGTCATATTCCTGTACCGCCTGTTCCACTGTTTCCGTTGCCACACCCAGCGCAATGCCGAAACGGGGATGAATGAAAACAGGCAGCCAAACGGGTTCCGCCCCCGACAGCGCCACGGCGTTCCAAACAGCTCTGCCTGCGTTTCTGGGCACCAAAACCTTATCGCCCTGTCGGCAGCTTGCCATAATGGCTGCATTAAGCCCCTGTGCCGTGCCGTTTACCAAATAATGGGCGTCCCTTGTATAATAAAGCTGAGCTGTCAGCTTTTCGCTTTCCCGAATCTCCCGCTTGGGGCTATGAAAATCATCGAAATGCGGCTTGCGGTTCAAATCATACCTGCCGATTTCACCAAATTTTTTCATAACTCCCGTCAAGCTCAAAGGGCTTTTGTCGGCTTCCGCCTGCCCTTTCTTCAAATATCTCTCTATAACTTCAACAATAGGTTTCTTCCCCATATTTTATCGACCTCTCTATCTGTTAATCTTCGTATCTATGTCAGCTAACGCTTGATAACTCGGCGAAATCTGTTATTGCGCTTTTTTATCGACCTCTCTATCTGTTAATCTTTGTATCTATGTCAGATAACGATTTGGCAATGCGGCTAATCAAAGTTTGTCGGCAATTTTCTCCAGCTTCCGCAGTCGGTGGTTAATACCGGACTTGGAAACGGGCGGCTCAAACATAGCCCCCAGCTCCTGCAGGGAAACCTCGGGGTTTGCCAAACGCAGACGCGCCGTTTCCGCCAAATTGGGCGGCAGCTTGTCCAACCCCATGTTCTCGGCAATTTTTTCCAAAGCTACCAGCTGGCGCATACCCGTATTGACAATTTTGTTGGTGTTGGCTATGTCGCAGTTATAAGCCCTGTTGACAGAATTTGCCAAGCCTTTGAAAACCTTGATGTTTTCCAGCTCCAAAAGCGCCTTGTTCGCCCCGATAACATTCAGAAAATCGCTGATATTTTCGCTTTCTTTCAGATAAACCACGCACTGATTGCGGCGGTTGTTGATTTTGGGGTTCATACCGTAATAGCTCATCAAAGACGTCACAAAGCCGCCGTGTACGGCGTTGTTGCAGACAACCTCCAGATGGTATGATTTTTTGGGGTCGTTGATAAAGCCGTTCCCCAAAAAAGCCCCCCTTAGGTACGCCCTGTAACAGCATTCGCCGCCGAAAGCCTTTTTCAGATCTGCGGAGCTTTCCCGTTCCGAGCCTGCCGACCAGGGACTGCCGTCGGGAATTTTTGCCATCAAATCAATCAGCTCCCGCACCTTTTCCTGAGGCGGCAGCCGCAGTGTATATAATGTATTTTTTTTCAGATTATTGGTTTTGCGCAGTATCATTTCCGCCTGCATACCGAAAATTTCCTTGGCAAAGCGAAAATACCTTTTGGCTATGGCAATGTTGGCGGTTGTCGCCGTTGCGCCCAACTTCCCGCCGAAGCCGAAGGTTATGCTGCCGCTCATGCGGAGAAAAGAAACAAATTCCACCCGATTGCAGCAAGCCTTGCCTGTGTTGAAACGGGATAACTGCTCCTTTACTTCTGAGGAAAAAGACATTCCGCCGCCCCTTTCTGCATTTTTTTGTGTTGAAACCGCCCCGAAGCCAAAGTTTTTTTCTGCGCTTTTCGGAGCAAAATCACGGCAAACGAATTATGCGGCGGCTTTTCCAAGCCGTCCCGTCCGCCGCCTTTATTTTATATTTTACTTAATTAATATTTTACTTGTATCTTTAATTATATCATATTTCGCCGCTGCGTTTATGAAATATCTTTTCTTAAATTAATAACTTATTAAATATCAATTTATAATAGCACCGCAAATATACCTAAAGCACATTGCGGCTGATTTCGCTCATGATAACGGCGGAAAGCTTTTTCTTGTCGTGCTTGCAAATATCCTCGTCGTTAATCAAGTCCGCCGCAATAACGTTAAGCCCCATTGTCCGCAGTTTTTTGCTGTCGCAAAGCACCGGGCGGCAGTTAAGCTGCGCCAGTCTGCGGTTTTGTTCCTTGGTGAACTCAGCGTTGTTGACGATGATATTGAAAAAATTTTTCCTGCCGATATGCTCGTTGATGGCCTCCACATACTGCGACGCCCGCAGCCGTTCCATCTCGCCCGGCTGGCTCACTATGTTGCAGATATAGTAAACCTTGGCTGAGGTATTCTTCAAAGCATCGGCAATGCCCGGCACAATCAAATTTGTGATAACGCTGGTGTAAAGACTTCCCGGACCGATGAAAATGTAGTCGGCATCGGCAATGGCAGACAACGCCTGGGGCAGAGGCTTGCAGTCCTCAGGCGTCAGAAAAACCCGCTTAATCTGCCGTTTGTCGCTGACCATTTTGGTTTCGCCCCGCACAATCTGTCCGTCGTTCATCACGGCGGCAATTTCCACATTATCCGTTGTGGAGGGCAAAACCCGTCCCCGCAGTGTCAAAACTCGGCTCAAACGCTCGATGGCAGAGGCAAAATCCTCGTCTCCCGACTGCATAAGACCCGCCATCATCAAATTACCCAAATTATGCCCCGCCAAGCTGCTGTCTTCCGGGAAATTATAAGCCAAAATTTCCTCTAAATTGACGTCCGACTGGGAAAGGGCAATCAGGCAGTTCCGCACATCCCCCGGCGGCAGAATACCCAAATCCCGCCGCAGCCGACCGCTGCTGCCGCCGTCGTCGGTAACGGCAACAATGGCGGTTAGGTTCGCCGTCAAATTCTTGATGGCGGTCAAAAAGTTGGAAAGCCCCGTGCCGCCCCCGATGGCAACGATATTGGGCGCATTCTGCATTTTCTGCGAAAAAAGCGCCTTGTCGTACAAATTAATCAGCTCGTTGTCAGTCGCCCTCTTGACAGCCGTATCCACAATGCGGTAGGAGCTGTAAAAAAGCAGCAAAATACTGATTATGTAAACGGCGTAAGGTCCTGCCGTGCTGTGCAGGCTCAAGAAATCCGCCGTATTCACCAAATTCAAGCGTATGCAAAAGGTGATAATACCGCCGCCGTAATGCCAAGCCACGCCGTTCCAAACCATCAGAACGCTGAGCAGCATTAAAAACAGCCATTTTTTCACGCCTTTGCCCGCAAACAACCATTTTATCCAATTCATAGAAACCTCGTTATTACAATCCTCATTATTAACATAATTATTACTCGCAAATTACCGCAGTTCGCATTTTGATCTTCTCGTCTTAATTTATTGCCGTATTCATAAAATATTCCGTCTTAAAATATTCTATACTGTATTTATAATTTTATAATCTTATAATTTATACTATATTTATTATTTAATTCATTATTAATTCTGTTTATTTTTCCCCATAAACACAGCCGTCCGTTGCCGTTCCGTTCTTCATCAAACCGCCGTCCTTTGCCGACAATATTCAAAAGCGGCAATGCTGCAATAACCCAAACCAAGCATTACGGGGTTTCAACATATTCCATTCTCCCCCAACCAATATTCCAAGATGAAAAAACTGAGAAATCAGCAAGCCAAAACCTTAGCGGGCATTGCTACGTTGTCAAGCCCGTTCCCTTTTTCAGACAGTTCAAAAAGCCAAAAGGTCAACAAATATATTATAACACATGAGAGCAGGGTTTTCCAGATATTTTACGCACAGAAGGCAGTAGCGGCGGCAGCAAAACCCCTGCCCCAAGCCTTATTGTCCCAAAAAGCAAAATGCCGCCGCCAACCGCCGAATAAACGCTGCACCAAAACGGCAAACCGCAAACAAAAAAACCGTCGGCGGCTGCCAAAACGGCGGCAGGCACCAACGGTTTTTTTATGAAAAATTCGTTGAATTTGTTTGT